>JADGHD010000340.1 GCA_019689615.1 Frankia sp.
GGCCGGGGCGACCGTCGGGATTCGTCAGGGACGGGTCTCGTATCAGGGACGGATCTCGTAGATGAGGTTGAAGGGGGTCTCGGCGGCGCGGCGGAACCGGGTGAAGCCGGCCTGGGTGGCGACCTCCCGGATCGCGGCCTCGCCGGCCTGGGCCCCGAGCGCCCAGCCGCCGGGCTGGGACAGCGCGTTGGGCACGCACAGGAAGGTCGAGCCGCTGTAGTAGGCGCGTCCGATCACGTCGAAGGTGCCCTCGACCGTGTCGGCGGTGAACGGCTCGACGAGCAGCCAGGTGCCGTCCGGCGCCAGCGCCTCGCGCACCCGCCTGGCGGCGCCCACCGGGTCGCCCATGTCGTGCAGGCAGTCGAACATCGTGATCAGGTCGTAGCCGGTTCCCGAGAAGGTCTGCGCGGTGGCGACCTCGAAGCTGACCCGGTCCGTCAGCCCCGCCGCGGCGGACTTCTTGCGCGCCAGCTCAATCGACCCGGCGTGGTAGTCCACGCCGACGACGGTGGTCCGCGGGTAGGCCTCGGCGATCAGGACGGACGAGGAGCCCAGCCCGCATCCGAGGTCGGCGACCCGGCCGCCGGCGGTGAGCTTCGCGTCGACGCCGTCGAGCGCCGGGATCCAGTTGGGCACCAACGCGGCGACGTAGCCCGGCCGGTAGAACGCGTCGCACCCGTGGACGACGTCCTCGTCGTGCTCGTGCCAGCCGAACCCGGCGCCGGTACGGAACGCCTCGGTGATCTGCGGCTCCGCCCGCAGCATGCCGAGCGCGAGCAGGAACGCGGCCGCGACGTTGGGGCCGTTCGGGTCGGCCAGGCAGAAGGCCTGCTCGGCGGTCAGGAAGAACTCGCCGGTCGCCGAGTCGTAGCTGGCGTAGCCGCCCGCGGCCTGGCCACGCAGCCATTCGGTCAGGTACCGCTCGTGGAGGCCGGTGCGCTCGGCGAACCGACCCGGCGTCGCCGGGCCCTCGGCCAGCGCCTTGTAGAGGCCGAGCCGGAGGCCGATCACCGTCAGGCCCGCTGCCTCGGTGGCCGACAGGTCACTGACGAACCTGCCGAGGAACTCGTTCACCTTGTCGTGGTCCACGTCCTTCTCCTTCGCTCTCGCCGCCGGCGGCCTCTGCCGTCAGGGCGCCCGTGGCGACAACCGGTGTCACCCGATGGCGGGAAGGTTCGGCTGCCGCGCTCGCGCCGGGCTCACACCCGCTGTCAGCCCGCTGCCAGCGGGCTGTCGCCCCGGTGACGCGATCCCGTCACCGTCTACCCGGCCAGGACCCGGGCACGGCATGCTGAGGCTTTGGGGGTGGGACATGTCAGAGGGCCGCGCGCCGGCGCGGGTGGAGCTGCTCGGGCCGCTGCGCCTGGTCGTCGACGGCAGGGACGTCGACGTGCGCGGCCCGAAGCGCCGCGCGGCGCTCGCGCTGCTGGCGCTGGCGGAGGGGCGGATCGTCCCGGTCGACCGGCTGGTGGACGCGCTGTGGCCCGCCGAGGCGCCCCAGACCGGCCGGCAGGCTCTGCACAGCCATGTCCACCGCCTGCGGGGGCAGCTCGCCGGCGCGGCCGGCCGGCTGCGGACGCTGCCGGACGGGTACCAGCTCGACCTCGGCGAGGACGGTCTCGACCTCGCCGAGGCGCGCGCCCTGCTCGCGAGGGCCCGCGAGAAGGCGCGCGACGACCCGGCCGGCGCGTTCGGGCTGCTGCGGCGGGCGCACGGGCTGTGGCAGGGACCCGTCCTCGCGGATCTCGGCGAGTTCGCCCCGATCGCCGCCGCCAGCGCCGCCTGCGAGCGGCTGCGCGCCGAGGTGACCGACGCGCTGGTCGCGGCCGGCGTCGCCGCCGAGCCGTTGCGGGAGCCGGCCACGCTGGCGCTGGTGCGCGCCCTCGCGGCGACCGGGCAGGCCCCGGAGGCGTTGCGCGTCGCCGCGGACTTCCGGCGCCGCCTCGCCGAGGAGACCGGGCTTGATCCGTCGCCGGCGCACGCCGAGCTGGTGCGCGAGGTCGCCGCGGGAACCGCGCGCCAGGCACCCGGCGCGACCACCCCAGGCGCCGCGGCGAGCGCGCCCACGCCCCAGCCCTCGCGGCAACGACCGGCGGCCCGGCCGGTGCCGCAGCCGATGACCGGGCCGCCGCCACGGCCGGTGCCCCAGCCCGCGACCCGGCTCATCGGCCGCGAGGCGCAGGTCGCGTCGCTGCACCGGCTGCTGGCGGGCGAGCGGCTGGTGACTCTCGTCGGCCCCGGCGGAGTTGGCAAGACCAGGGTCGCCCTGGAGATCGCCGCCCTGAGCGACGTGGCGGCGGTGCTCCCGCTCGCGCCGCTCACCGACCCGGCGGCCCTCGCGCACGCGCTCGCGACCGCGCTGAACCTCACCGTCGCGGCCGGCGACGTGCTGGCGGCCTGCGTCGCGTGCCTGGCCGAACGCCCAGGCCTGCTGGTGATCGACAACTGTGAGCACCTGCTCGACGCGGCCCGGGACGCCGTCGGCGCGCTGCTGTCCGGCTGCCCCGGGCTCACCGTGCTGGCCACCAGTCGCGAGCCGCTCGGCCTGGCCGCCGAGTACGTCTGGCGGCTCGCGCCGCTGGCGCTGCCCGCGCCGCCGGATCAGACCCTGCCCGACGCGTCGGCGCTCGCGCGGGTCCCCTCCGTCGCGCTGTTCCTCGACCGCGCCGGCCGGGTGCGGCCCGGGCCGCCGCCGGCGCCGGACGAGCTGCGCGTGGTCGCGGACCTCGTCCGCCGGCTCGACGGAATGCCCCTGGCCATCGAGCTCGCCGCCGGCCGGCTGTCGGCCTTCTCCGTCACCGACCTGCGCGACCGGCTCGACCGGTCGCCCGATCTTCTCGCCGGCGGCCGGCCCAGCGGCGACCCGCGGCACCGGACACTGCGCGCGACGCTCGAGTGGTCCTACCAGCTGCTCACCGCCGACGAACGCCGCCTCTTCCGCCAGTTGTCGGTCTTTGTGGACGGCGTCGACCTCGACACCGCCGAGTGGCTCGCCAGGGAGCTCGGCCTGGTCGGCGACCCCGGCGGCATCCTCGCGCGGCTCGTGGACGCGTCGATGGTCGACGCGGATCTCGGCGCCGGGCGGTACCGGATGCTGGAGACGATGCGCGCCTTCGGGGCCGACCGGCTGGAGGCGGCGGGTGAGCAGATGGTCGCCGAGGACCACCTGCTGCGCTGGGCCGGCCGGTTCGTCACCTGGTGCGAGTCCACGTTGGTCACGGCGCGCGAGCCCGAGGCGGACGCGGCGCTGCGGCGTGAGCTTCCCAACCTGCGGGCGGCCTGGCGGCTGGCGCGTGACCGGGGCGCCGTCGACGATGCCGTGACGATGGTGGTTGGGCTGTTCGAGGCGGTCACCTACCGCGACCTCCTCGAGGTCCGCGGCTGGGCCGAGGAGCTGGCCGCCGACCCGGCGATGGCGGGGCATCCCCGCGCGGCGCGGGTGCTCGGCATCGCGGCGGAGGCGGTCTACCACCGCGGCGGGTACCCGGAGGCCGAACGCCTCGCCCTGGCCGGGCTCGCCCGGTCCACCGGCGACGCCGACCTGGCGTACTGCCTGCTGCCGCTGGCGGCGGCCACGCTGGCTGGCGGGGCGTACGAGGAGACGATCAAGCACTGCCTGACGGCGGCCGCGCGCGGAGTCCGGGTCTGCGAGAGCCTGGGCGTGGCCGCCCTCGCGGCCGCCTACTCCGGCGATCTCGACCGGGCACGCGAGCTCCACGCCGGTGGCCGCCCGGGCGCGGCGGCGTCGCCCACGCTTCTCTCGTGGGACGCCTACGTCGCTGGCGAGATCGACGGCCGCGACGGACGCGCCGCCCGCGCCGAGGCGCACTACGCGAGCGCCGTCGAGCTGGCGCGCCGCTCGGGCGCCACCTTCATCGAGGGCGTCGCCACCGTCGGGCTGCTCTCGGTGCGCGCCTCGGCGGGCCGCGTCGACGAGGCGCTGGCCGGCTATGGCGAGGTGATTGACTACTTCGCCCGCACCGGCAACTGGACCCACCTCTGGACGACGCTGCGCAATCTCGCCACGCTGCTGGACCGCCTCGGCGACCCCGAACCCGCCGCGCTGCTCACCGGCGCCGCCGACCACGCCCCGGACGCGGCCGCCGTCACCGAGCGCCCGAGGGCGGCCGGGCCCTCCGCCGCGGATGGCCCTGGCGCGGCCGGCGGCGCGGCCCCGCGCAGGGCCGAGGTCCTCGACGTCGCCCGCCGGGCGATCGGCCGCAACCTCGCCCGGCTGCCCCGCGGCCCGGACGGAGCCGGCCCGGCGCGGCTGGCCACCCCCGCCGCCGCGGCCGGCCAGCCGGCGTCAGACGAGGGCGACGCAGCCGAGCAGCAGCAGGCTGTTGGCCAGCTCGAGCAGGCCGACCCGCTTCGGCGTCCAGCCGCGGCCGGGTAGCAGCGCGGCGCGCAGGACCAGCCACCCGAACAGGATGCCGGCCCACGGGCTCAGCCAGGCGGCGAGCGCGAGCGCGGCCACGTGGTACCCGACCGAGGCCCGTCGATACAGCGGGTTGTCCCGCTCGCGGATCATCGTCTTGACGAAGAGGATGGTTCCGGCGAAGTAGGCCAGGCACAGCGCGAAGGCGTCGAGCGCTTCGGTGACCGGCCGGTCGGCGATGGTCGCGACGACGAGGACGACCAGGCTGCTCTGGACCACGAGCGCCAGGTCGTTGACCAGGGCGCGTTCCCGCCGTCGCCACGCGTACCAGACGTTGAGGGCGAACAGGGCCGCGTAGGCGGGCGCGAACCACAGCACCCGCGGGCTGGCGACGACGACGAGCGCGGTCAGCGGCACGGCGACGGCGCCGTAGGCGGCGAGCTGGTCCCGGTAGCGGCCCGGGCGGCGGGACTTGACCGCCTGGAAGACGTAGTACGACAGCAGGTAGGCGGCCAGCCAGGCGACCAGCAGCGGGACGTCCGGCCAGCGGTACCCGGCGGTGACCAGGCCGGCGAGATAGGGGATGGCGAGCATCCCCCACGCGCCGTGCTGCGGCGGCAGGAACCGCCGCCGGGCGGCGCCCCGCCGCCGCGCGGGGCGCGCCGCGGCGGGGTGGCCGGCGGGCGCGTCGCGCATGGCGGCGGAAGCCGTGGCCGCGCGGTCCGTGACGGTACGCCGGGGTGCCGGTCCGGTCTGGCTGCTCATCGTCTCACCTCGCTGTGCCGCCGGCGCCGGGCTCGGCGTCGGCGTGCTCGGTGCCGGCTGGGTCGTCCCCCTCGGCTGTCCTGGCTCGGCGGGTCCTGAACCGGACGACGCAGGCGCCGGGGACGGCGAACGGAGCCAGGTCGAGGTCGGTGGCCGGGGCTCCCAGCACGCCGAGCGCGCCGTCGACGACCCCCTGGTGCACCCCGCACACCACGTCCGGGTTGGCGACGGCCAGGTCGAGGAACGGGCAGGTGTGCAGGTGCAGGGTGACCTCGTCCGTGGCGGGCCGCTCGGCGACCCGCGGGCTGAAGCCGAGCCCGGCGAGGACCTGGAACAGGCCGTCGACGGGCTCGCGCCGGGCCACCGGCGCTGCCGGCTGGCCGGGCGCCGCGGGCACCGGGCCACGCGGCGGCCGGGCCTGCCGCGCCAGGGCGATGGGGCCCGCCAGCGCCCGGCCCCAGTCGCGGCCGGCGCGGACCGCCGTGGCGTGCGGGTCGTCCGCGTCGCGCGCCAGCTGCCCGATGAGCGCGGCCGCCAGCTCCCGGTAGGGCGCGTCGGCGCCCGCGGCCGGCCCGGCCGGGGCGGCGCCCGCGCCCCCCCCCGCCGCCCCCCCCCCCGCCCCGGGGGCGGGGGGGGCCGGG
>JADGHD010000341.1 GCA_019689615.1 Frankia sp.
GCCCCCCCCCCCCCCCCCCGGGCGCCCCGCGGCCGGGCGCCCCGCCCCGCCCCCGGCCGCCCGGTCCCGGCGTTGATCACGTCGGTCATGCCGCGTTCCCCCTGGCGCCGTCGGCCCGGCTCCCGGCCGTCACCGGGCGGCCGGCCAGGCAGCGGGCGGCGACGACCGCCTTCTCCCAGCCGGGCAGCGAGAGCCGGTGGGTCAGCACCGGTGTCGGGTCGGCCAGGATCCTGCGGTTCAGCCGCAGGTAGATGCCGGCCATCGCGCCGCAGCAGGCGGCGCTGCGCCGGTCGAGCATGCCGAGCAGGGTCAGCCCGCGGGCGTACCACTCCTCGGCCCGCGCGGCGCAGCTGCGCAGGTAGGCGAGCAGCGCGTCCTCCGGGCCGCCGAGCCGGCCGGTGGCGTCGACCGACAGCTTCACGCCGGCGTCGGCCAGCTCGGACTGCGGCAGGTAGACCCGCCCGCCCAGCAGGTCCTCCCGGACGTCGCGGAGGATGTTCGTCTGCTGCAGGGCGACGCCGAGGGCGTCGGCGATGCCGGCGGCGTCCGCGCGGCCCGCGGCCTCGGCGGTGCCGAAGATCCCCAGCGACAGCCGGCCGATCGTGCCGGCGACCAGCCGGCAGTAGCCGACCATGTCGTCGAACGTCTCGTAGACGCCCGGCACGATGTCGCGCTCGACGCCGTCGGCGAGCTCGATGAACGCCTCCAGCGGGATCGGGAAGCGCCTGGCCGCGTCGGCCAGCGCGACGATCACCGGGTCGGAGCTGTTCGGGTCGAGCCGGCGGATGTCCGCCCTGGCCTGCTCCAGCGCGGCGCTCTTGGCGTCGTTCGGCAGGTCGCCGTCGCCGATGTCGTCCAGCCGCCGGGAGAACGCGTAGACGGCCGACAGCGCCGCCCGCCGGTCCGGTGGGAGCAGGCGGATGCCGTAGGAGAAGTTCCTGGCCGCCTTCCTGGTGATCTCCTCGCAGGCGGCGTACGCCTCGGCGACGGTGGGCGTCGGGCTCACTTGGCCGCCTCCGGCGCGGACAGGGCCACCGGGACCGGGTCCGGCGTGGGCGGCGGCGGGTCGCACAGCGGGGTGAGCTGCTCGGCCGCGCGGGCGGCCGCGCGCATCGACGGCGCGAACGAGCGGGCGGCGACCCGCAGCGAGGCGGCGAGGACCCGCTGCCTGCTCGCCTTCGGCGGGCCGCCGAGCACGTCGTAGCCCGCCCGGCGGACCGCGTCGAGCGCTGCCCGGCCGCCGCCGATGAAGCCGGTGATGGCCAGCCGCATCCGCCCCTCGAGCAGGCTGGCCAGCGGCGCGCCCTGGTCGAGGATCGTGCGGGCACGGGCGACCTGGAAGGCCATCAGGTTGCGCAGCGCCGGCGAGGCGGTCGGCGCGTCGAGGTCGCTCTCGGCGACCCCGAACGTCGCCATGTCCTCCTGCGGCAGGTAGATCCGGCCGGCGGCGTGGTCCTCGGCGACGTCCTGCAGGTGCTCGGCGAGCTGCAGGGCCGTGCACACCCGGTCGGACAGGGCGACCCGGTCCGGGGTGGCCACGCCGAGCACGCCGAGCACCATCCGCCCGATCGGGTCGGCCGACAGCGTGCAGTAGCGCAGCAGGTCGTCGAACGTCTCGTAGCGGGTGACCCGCTGGTCCATCCGGTTGGCCTCGATGAGCCGGAAGAACGGCTCGGCCGGCAGGCCGCGGGCGCGCACGGTCAGGGCGAGCCGGCGGTGCACCGGCAGCCGCGGCTCGCCGGTGGTCCAGATCCGCTCCAGGTCGGCCTGCAGCTCGTCGAGCAGCGCCAGCCGGTCGCCCGGGGCCTCGTCGCCGATGTCGTCGACGAGCCGGGCGAACCCGTACAGGGCCTGGAAGTGCTGCCGGGTGTTCGCCGGCAGCACCTTGGGGGTGACCGGGAAGTTCTCCCCGTAGGCGGCGGTCAGCACCGTCTCCGTCGGGGTCGCGATGTCCGTCATCCCGGCCGGCTCGGCGGGTCGCCGGGACTGACCGCCCGTGCTCCGGGCGTCGCCCGCCGGTCCGGCGGCCTCCGACCGCGCCACGTCGCCCTCGGGGGCTGGCAGGGGGCCGGAGGTCCGGGCGTCAAGGGTGGTCATGCGCCTCTCCTTCGGGGGCGGTCAGCGCGCGCGGCGCGGCTCGGCGGGGCGGGCCCCGGTCGGTCCCACAGCCGGCGCGGTCGGCGTCGACGGTTCGGCGTGGCTGGTCGGTCAGGTCGGTGTGCGGGTCGCTGGCCTGCGCTGGACTGGGCTGTCATGGGTCGGGCGGCCGGGTCCGGGCCGGGCTTGCTGTGCGCTCCTCGGTCGCTCCCGGGCAGGCGCCCGGGTCTTCGGTCAGCCGAACACGCTCGCCAGCCGCCGGTAGATCGGTGGTGCCAGGCCGTGCACCCGCGCGGCCAGGGACATCCACCCTGGCACCCAGACCTCGGGCTCGCCGTGCGCGACAGCCGTCAGCATCCGGTCGGCCACCAGGCCAGCCGGCAACGGCTTGGGCCAACGGCGGACATACGGCGCGCCGCGGCGACGGAAGAACGGCGTGTCAACGGCACCTGGTAAACACAACGTGACGACGACGCCCCGGCCGGCGACCTCGGAGCGCAGCGCGTCGGCGAACCCGATCAGCGCCGCCTTGCTGGCCGAGTAGGCCACCTCCCCGCGCACCCCGACCGCGCCGGCGACGCTGCCGACCAGCAGGATCCGGCCCTCGCCGCGCTCGAGCATCCGCGGCAGGACCGCGCGCACGAGCATCATCGGCGACAGCACATTGACCGTGACCAGGTCGCGCAGCGCCGAGGGGGACATCATCTCGAACGGCCCGGCCGCGCCGACCCCGGCCGAGCAGACCAGCAGGTCGATGTCGCCGAGCAGCTCGGCGGCGCGGGAGGCCACCGCGTGCTCCGCGCCGGTGACGGCCAGGTCGATCGCGAACCGGTGCCCGCCGGTGGCCGCGGCGACCTCGTCGAGCGCGGTGCCGTTGCGGCCGACCAGCAGAACCCGGGTGTCCTCATGGGCCAGCCGCAGCGCGGCCGCCCGGCCGATGCCGCTGGACGCCCCGGTGACCAGGGCGGTGCGCGGCGGCCAGGGAGCGGAGGTGGCGGCCCGGGCCCGGCTGATCACGGGGCGGGAACCCCGGTCGTGGTCAGCGGGACGGGAGCGCGTGCTCACGCCTGAAACACCTCCGGTCGCGTCATCTGCCCTCCCGCCATCCCGACCGGGCACCCTGCCTGTCCACCGGTGACGCGGGCGGAGACCACGCGCTGGCGCGTGGCGGGATTGTCGGGCAAGGCCAGGCGCCTACCCGAATCCCAACCGCTCACCAACACTCCGGCATCGTGAGGAGGCGACGCCGCACCCGCCATGGGCAGCACCATCATTTCACCGTCCCCCGGCGATCCCGTCCATGGTCGGGTGGATGACATCGCGCACCTGCCGGGGCGTACCCTGGCCGATACTCGTCCACCGAAGGGTACGGAACGCTCACCGGGAGCGCATCTCGCCGTCGTCCGCCTCGCTATTCATTCGATTTCCGCCCCGCGAATCCGGCAGCAAAGGCGCGGTCTCGGCCGGCTCGGGACACTGGTTCGACACGCGACGGACATAACCGTGACACCGGACGGCCAAGTGCCGCCGGCACACCCGCTCACCTGCGTCTGATAGTCACCGCATCGTCCGGCCGAACGGACGAGAAGGTGCCCGCCCGCGCTTCCACCGCATGTGTGTACGGACCTGCAGGGCTATAGAACGGACATGCCGAGGGGTCAAGTTCCGGACACGGAGTCATCTCCCGCACGGAGACGACCCTACCGTCCCGGACAAACATGATCGAAAGCGGAGCCAAGGTGCGGTACATGTAGAACGGCATCCGCGTCGGCCCGTCGAACACGAAGATCATGCCCTCACCGGGCGGCACCGACGGGCGTCCCATAAGCCCGACCGCCCGCTCCGCCTCCGTGTCCGCGATCTCGGCACGGATGGTGATGTCACGTACGCGCACCACTGCCCGCGGCTCGTCCGACCGCGCGTTCACGCCACTGGACGTGATTTCGTCGCCCGCCTCCGCTGTCGAGGTCTCCGGCGGCTGACAGCCAGTGACCGCGCCACCCAGCACCGCCAGCGTGGCCAGGCACAGGGCCGCCGCCCGCCGCGCCCGTTTCGCCCGGGCCGCGGGCGAAGCGGCCCGCCCCGGCGGACGCCACCGGCCGGACCGGCAGGGCCTCCCGGCGCCGGCGGCCCGCCTGGCTGCGCCGGTCGGCGCGAGGGCTACTCCAGGCCCGGCCTGCCAGCCGTCCCGCGCGCCGTCGTCTGGCCGCGCGCCACCGCCGGGCGCGCCTCCCGCCCGGTCCGCTCCCGGGTACCCGGCCCGCCCGGGGTCACCGGCCGGCCCAGCGCCGCCAGAGCGGCGTCCACGACCACGCACCGCACGTCCTCCCCGATGATCGGGCGCGGCGGCCAGGTACCGGGCAGGTTGACCCCGTACCCGGCCGCGGCCGCGCCGCCAGCGAGGGCGTCCAGCGCGGGGCCGGCCCCGGCCGGGCCGCCGGACGCGGCCCGCAGCCGGCTGAACGCCGACCCCAGGATGCCGCTCTGTACCGCGCCGAGCGCGCAGCGTGCGCGCAACAGGTCGGTGGGTGTCGGCTCCGGCCCGGCGAGGGCCCGGACAACCTCCTCGAACAGGGAGATGAGGTCCTCCTCGCCGATCTTGCGGTGCACCACGGAGGGGTCGTTGACGAACGCGCAGAGTACGCTGCCCGGTCCGGCGAGCAGGTCGGTCATCCGTTCAAGGATCTCCTGGGCACGCGGCGGTGGGGTTCGCCGGACGAACGTGACGAGTCGGGTGAGTTCCGTCACGAAGGGATCGAGCAGGGCGTCGAGAATCGTCTCCTTCGACGGGAAGTGGTAGTACAGCGCGGCCTTCGTCAGGCCGAGGCACCCGGTGATGTCCCGCACCGACGTGCCGGCGTAGCCATGCCGGCCGAAGAGCGACACCGCGGCGCCGAGGATCCGCGAGCGGGTGTCCGCCGGCCGCTCGGCGGGGTCGCGGTCGGCATGGGAGGTAGGACGTGGCGCCGAAGTCCGGCCGGTTAGCGGCCGCGTAGCGGCGTGGCGAGACAGCACGGCTTCGCCCTCCCAGATCGATCCGGCATGTGATGTTAGCCTCCCGAGTGCCTACCGAACGATCGGTAAGCTACTCTCTTACCGAACGATCGGTCAGTTCCCGCGCGAACGCTACTTCTGTCTCCTTCCTCACCCAAACCGGTCCCCATCAGGCCCCCGGCACTCGACCCCGGAGAAGACATGGCAACGCTCGCCCGGTGGTGCTTTCAGCACCGTCGGACCGTCCTGATCGCCTGGCTGGTGGCCCTCGTCGGCCTTGGCCTTGCCGCCCGCGTCATTGGTGACGACTACAAGGACGCGTTCTCGCTCCCCGACACCGACTCCCAGGCCGCCTACGACCTGCTGGCCGAGGAGTTCCCGGTCGCCTCCGGCGAGACCGCCTCGATCGTGCTGCACGCCCGGTCCGGCACCCTGCAGGACGCCGAGCTGCGCGGGCCGGCGACCGAGATGCTGGACAGGCTGGCCGCGCTGCCACGGGTGGCCAGCGTGGCCAGCCCCTACGACGCCGACGGCGCCGCCCAGATCAGCGCGGACAACCGGACCGCGTTCGCCACGGTGACGGTCGACGGTCAGGTCACCGACCTGACCGCGGCCGCGGTCCGGGCGCTCGGGGGCCGGGCTGGTATACACATCAGACGCTGCCGA
>JADGHD010000342.1 GCA_019689615.1 Frankia sp.
CGCCTGGCCCGGCCAGCAGCGGCCGGGCCAGGCGGCCACCCCCAGCGGTGGCCACCCACCGCGGAGTCCAGGGAGGGCCTGGCAGCCGCCATGCACACCACACCAGCGACCAGCCCGGCCGGCCGCGCGGCGACGCGCCGGGCCCCACGCCGGCCGACGGCCCGGCCAGCCCGGCCGCGACCGTCGGCGCCACCGGCGCCGCGCCGGGCGGGGGCGCCATGACCCGCTACATCGTCGGACGCGTCCTGCAGGCGGTCGTCGTGCTGTGGGCGGCGTTCACCGTGACGTTCCTGATCCTCTACCTGCTGCCGAGCGACCCGGTGAAGCTGCAGCTCGGGGCCGCCGGCATCGACGAGGACAGCCTCACCCCCGAGCAGGTGGCCGCGCTCAAGCACGAGTTCGGCCTGGACAAGTCGATCTGGGGGCAGTACTGGGACCGGCTCACCGGCGCGCTGCACGGCGACTTCGGGATCTCGCTCACCCAGCACGCCCCGGTGATGGAGCTGATCAGTCAGCGGATCGGCCAGACGCTCCTGCTGTCCGCGATCGCCGCGGTGCTGGCGCTCGTCGCCGGCTCGCTGCTGGCCTTCCTGGCGACGTTCGCCCGCCTGGCCCCGCTGCGGGTGTTCCTGACCCGGCTGCCCTCGCTCGGCGCGTCGTTCCCGCAGTTCTTCATCGCGCTGCTGCTCATCCAGTACTTCTCGTTCGAGCTCGGGCTCTTCCCGGCCACCGGGACCGACGGCCTGCGCTCCGTGGTCCTGCCGGCCGTGACGATCGCGCTGCTCACGTCGTCGCTGCTGGCGCAGGTCCTGATCAGGAGCTTCGACGAGACGCTGCGCCAGCCCTACATCGTCACCGCGCGCGCCAAGGGCCTGTCCCGCTCGGCGGTCCACCTGCGGCACGCCTTCCGCAACGCGGCGCTGCCGGCGATGACCCTTCTCGGCGTGCTCGTCGGGCTCACCGTCACCCAGTCGATCGTCGTCGAGACGGTCTTCACCCGCGAGGGCATCGGCCGGCTCGCCCAGCAGGCGGTGCTGTCCCAGGACGTGCCGGTGGTGCTCGGCATCGTCACCGTGGCCGCCGCCCTGTTCGTCGTCGTCAACCTCGTCGTCGACCTGCTCTACCCGCTGCTGGACCCGCGGATCTCGCACAGCCGCGGCGGCCGGGTCCGGGCCCCGGGCACGAATGTGGAGGTCAGCTCGCTATGACAGCCGACATCCGGGTGGCCTGGCCGCACGGGCAGGCGCCCGCCGCCGCGCCGGCGACACCGTCGCCAGCCGACCCCAGTGCCGGCGAGGCCGCCACCGGGCCCGCCGCCACCGGGCCCGCCGCCACCGAGCCCGCCGCCACCGAGGCGGCCGCGTCGGCCGTGGCCACCTCGGCCGGGGCGGAGCAGGGCGACGACCGGGTGAGCGGCGGCGGGCGCTGGGACGCGGCCCGGGCCGCGCTCGCGCAGCTGGCGCGCAAGCCCGTGTTCGTGCTCGCGCTGCTGTACGTGCTGTTCGTGGTGGTCTCGGCGTTCGCGCCGTCGCTGTTCACCGACCAGGACCCGCTGCAGACCAACCCGGCGCTCGCGGTCGCCGAGCCCAGCTTCGAACACCCGTTCGGCACCGACTACTACGGCCGCGACCTGTGGAGCCGGGTGCTGCACGGCTCGGCGCTGACCATCCAGGCGACCCTGATCGCGCTCGGCATCGCCACCGTCGTCGGCCTGACCCTCGGCGTGGTCGCCGGCTTCTTCGGCGGCTTCGTCGACGCGCTGCTGATGCGGATCGTCGACGTGCAGCTGGCGATCCCCGGCCTGCTGATGGCGCTGTCGATCGTGACCGCGCTGGGCTACGGCACCGTGCCGGTCGCGGTGGCCGTCGGGGTGGGCATCGTGCCCGGGTTCGCCCGCACGACCCGGGCCGAGGTGCTGCGGATCAAGACGCTGCCCTACGTCGAGGCCGCGCGGGCCGGCGGCGCCTCGTGGGGGCGGGTGCTGGTCCGCCACATCCTGCCGAACTCCTGGGGGCCGGTCGCGGTGCTGGCCGTCCTCGACACCGGCGTCGCGATCATCGCGATCGCCTCGCTGAGCTTCCTCGGCTTCGGCGCCAAGCCGCCGGCTGCCGAGTGGGGCACCCTGATCGCCGACGGCCGGGACTACCTGATGACCGCGTCGTGGCTGTCGCTGCTGCCCGGCCTGTTCGTGGCGCTGCTGGTGCTCTCCCTCAACCACATCTCCAAGACGCTGCAGGAGCTGGAACGGTGACGGCCACCCTCCCCGAGAGCGCCCAGCAGACCGCCGCGCCCCGCCCGCTCGTCGAGATCCGCGGCCTCGACGTCGGCTACGTCCGCCACCGCCGGGTGACCCCGGCCGTGACCGGCCTCGACCTGACGATCGACCGGGGCGAGATCGTCGCCATCGTCGGCGAGTCCGGCTCAGGCAAGACGACGACCGCGAACGCCCTCATCGGCCTGCTGCCGGCCAACGGCCGGATCACCGCCGGCTTGGCCGCCATCGACGGGGTCGAGACCGCCGGGGCGAGCGAACGCGTGCTGCGCCAGCTCCGCGGCCGGGTCGTGGGCCTCGTCCCGCAGGACCCGATGGTCGGCCTCAACCCGACCCAGCGGATCGGCCGCCAGGTCGGCGAGGCGGTGCGGCTGCGCGGGGTCGCCGGCCCGGAGGTGGCCGCCGAGGTGCTCCGGTTCCTGGAGCAGGCCGGCGTGCCCGACCCGCGGCTGCGCGCCCGGCAGTACCCGCACGAGCTGTCCGGCGGCCTGCGCCAGCGGGTGCTGATCGCGATCGCCCTGGCCGGGCGGCCCAAGCTGATCATCGCGGACGAGCCGACCAGCGCCCTGGACGTCACCGTCGAGAAGAAGATCCTCGACCACCTCACCGGCCTGGTCCGCGAGCAGGGCATCTCGCTGCTGCTGATCACGCACGACCTGGCCGTCGCCGCGGACCGGGCCGACCGGGTCGTGGTCATGCGCCACGGCCGGATCGTCGAGCAGGGCGACCCGCGGGTCATCCTCGGCTCGCCGCGCGAGGCCTACACCCGCCAGCTCATCGCCGCCGCGCCGGGGCTCGCGCACGGCGGGAAGGTGGTGGCGCGCTTCGACGTGCGCGGCGAGCCGGTGCCCGAGCCGATCCTGACCCTCACCAACGTCACCAAGACGTTCGACGTCCGCGACCCCCGCCACGGCCAGCGCGGCTTCAACGCCCTCGACGGGGTGACGCTGGCCGTGCCGCGCGGGCGGACGCACGCCCTGGTCGGCGAGTCCGGCTGCGGCAAGACGACGACGCTGCGGATCGCGCTCGGCCTGGAACCGCCGACCTCGGGGTCGGTCCTCCTCGACGGCACCGAGATCAGCCGGCTGTCCTGGCGGCAGCAGCGGCCGCTGCGTCGACGGGCGCAGATCGTGCACCAGAACCCGTTCGCCGCGCTCGACCCGAGGTTCACGATCAAGCAGTCGATCATCGAGCCGCTGGTGGCGTTGCGGATCGGCGACCGCGCCAGCCGGAACCGGCGCGCCAGGGAGCTGCTCGACCAGGTCGCGCTGCCGTCGTCCTATCTGGACCGGCTGCCGACGGAGCTGTCCGGCGGGCAGCGCCAGCGGGTCGCCATCGCCCGGGCGCTCGCCCCCGAGCCCGACCTGATCATGCTCGACGAGCCGGTCTCCGCGCTGGACGTGTCGGTGCAGGAGCAGATCCTGCGGCTGCTCACCGAGCTGCAGGCCGAGCTCGGCCTGTCGTACCTGTTCGTCTCGCACGACCTGGCCGTCGTCGCCGAGGTCTCGCACACCGTCTCGGTGATGAGCCGGGGCCGGGTCGTCGAGCACGGCTCGGTCGCCGAGGTCTTCACCAACCCGACGAGCCCCTACACCCAGGAGCTCATCGACGCCATCCCCGGCCAGCGGATGGCGGCCTGGTCGACTGGAGGGAGCGCGCCGTGACGGTGACCGCCAGCGCCGAGGCCGCCGGGCGCGAGCGGCCACGGCCGAAGACCCGGCTCGGCTTCAACACCCGGGTCTCGTTCCCGGCCGGGGCGGCCGCGCGCGGGCTGCGCGAGGGGATCAGGCTCTTCGCCGCCGCCGAGGCGCTCGGCTACCAGTCCGGCTGGGCCTACCAGCGGCACTTCGACAACTACCTGTCCTCCCCGCTGCCGTTCTTCGCCGCCGTCGGCCAGCACACCACCCGGATCACGCTGGGCAGCGCGGTGATCCCGATGCGCTATCAGGAGCCCGTGCTGCTGGCCGAGGCGGCCGGCACCACCGACCTGCTCATCGATGGCCGGCTGCAGCTGGCCCTGTCCAGCGGCACCGACACCTGGGACGCCGTCTTCGGCCGGGTCGACACCGACGCCCGCACCGAGGGCCAGCGCCGGCTCGCCCGGTTCCTGGCCGCGGTCTCCGGCGAGACGCTGCACGTCGTCACCGAGGCGGCGGTGGGCGGCCCGGTGCCCGGCACCGAGCTGAAGGTGACCCCGCACAGCCCCGGCCTGCGGGAACGGATCTGGTACGGCTCCGGCCACATCGCCTCGGCCGTCCGCGCGGCCCAGCAGGGCCTGCGCCTGATCACCGGCACGATCCTGCACGACGTCACCGACGAGACCTTCCCCGAGTACCAGGCACGGCTGATCGCGGCGTACCGCGAGGCCTGGACGGCGGCCCACGGCACCACCCCGCCGCCGGTCGCGGTCGCCGCGTCGGTGCTCCCCGGGACGACGCCGGAGCTGCGGGAGCTGTACGCGGCGTACGACCGGGAGCGGCGAACCCAGGGCCCGGCCGCCTCCCGGCCCGCGGGCGCCCTGGTACCCGCGCTCACCGCCGAGCTGCCCCCAAGCTTCCTGATGAGCCCCGTCTACCACGGCGACCCGGACAGCGTCGTCGAGGCGGTGCTCGCCGATCCAGGGCTGGCGGCAGCCGACGAACTGGTGCTGTTCCTGCCGCCGGCCTTCGGCCTGCGGGAGAACCTGACGTTGCTGACCGACGTCGCCCGGACGGTCGCCCCGGCGCTCGGCTGGACGCCAGCACGCTGAACACGCCACCCCGGCGCCCGCTCGGGGCCCAGGCTTGACCCAGAACGGAACCGGCCGGTGGCCAGGCGGCGCCGGCGGATGGGATGACGAGAGGTCGTGGCAGATGAAGACGATGAGCGTGGTCGTGGGCAACCCGAAGGCCGCCTCCCGCACGCTCGCGGTCGCCGAGGCGCTGGCAGACCGGCTCGCCCCGCTGCTGGGGGCCAGCCGCGAGCTGCTCGTCGACCTGGCCGACCACGCGGGCGCCATCTTCACCTGGCCGCACGACGAGCTCACGGCCCTGACCGAGCAGGTGGCCAGCTCCGACTTCCTGGTCATCGCGAGCCCGACCTACAAGGCCGCCTACACCGGCCTGCTCAAGGCGTTCCTCGACCGGTACCCCACCGCCGGCCTGCGGGGCGTGACCGCGTTCCCGGTGTTCACCATCGGCTCGCCGGCGCACACGCTCGCGGTCGAGCTCACCCTGCGCCCGCTGCTCGTCGAACTCGGCGCGAGCGTCCCCACCCAGGGCCTGAGCTTCCTGACCCCCGAGTTCGACCGGCTCGACGAACAGCTCGACGACTGGCTCGAGCGCAACCGCTTCGCCCTGCCGGTCGCGCGGTGACCTGACCGGCGTCCGTCCGCGACGCGCGCTCGGCCCGCGTGCCCGGGCGCCGCCGCGGCGGCTCAGCGGTGCGGGTGGTCGAGGGGGTGGAGGGCGCGCGGGGTGTTGCCGTCGGGTTCGAAGTCGAT
>JADGHD010000343.1 GCA_019689615.1 Frankia sp.
CGGCTACGGCTCAGGCGGCTACGGTTCCGGCGGCTACGGCCCCTACGGCCCGGCCGGCTACGGCTCGGGCCGAGGCGGCGATGGCGGCGGCTACGACCGGGACCGCAGCGGGGGATGGCCGGCCTGGGGCGGCGGCCGCTAAGCGGTTGTCGTGTTGACGCGCTGAAGCCGGCGTCCTGAGCCGGCATCCGGGGTGACGGTTCCGCTGCGGGCACCGCCGTCTGGTATCCGTCATTTCGGCATTGCGACGCCCAAGGGCGTTTACAGTCCCGCCAACTGGGCGACGGAGGGATTCGCACGTCGCTCGTCGGTGTCCCGGCGGGGGTGGCGTGGCATGGGTCGACGGCGGGATCGTGGTCATGGCCACCGCTGACCCTCGGGACCACGTCCCCAACGGCCGCGGCGGCCTCGAGGACCGGTCCTCGGACGCTCCATGCCCGGCTGCGGGCTCCGTTCCTGGAAAATGCGCCGGCCTGGTCGGGAAGCCTGACGTCGGCCGGAAGCTGACTCCGGTCGCGCGCCAGGTCCGCGTGCTGCGGGAGCTGCGGGCTCGCCGGGCGTCCGACGTCCCTGGCGCGCCACCTGGCGCGCTACTCAGCCATGCGTGGGACCTGTCAGGAGCCGGGCGGATCGGCGGCGGCGCGGTCCCTGCCGGACCCCCACCAACCACCGCCACCTCCACCGGGCCCGGCCACGCCAACGGGCGTGCCCCGTGCGCGGCGGGCGCCCCCCGCCGCGCCCCCCCGCCCCGGGGGCCCGGGGGGCGGGGCGGGCGGCGCCGGGGGGCGCCCCCCCCGCCGCTGGCCATGGCGACGGAGACGGCCCGGATGACCGGCCAGCTCCCGGCCGCCGCGTCCTGTGGGGTGCCGGTGTGTGGCCGGCCGAGGTCGTGGTCTCCGGCCGGCCGATCAGGTACGCGCAGGACCGGGTCCGCCCGCACGGCGTCGCCGACCCGGTCCCGTTCGTGGTCCATTCCCCCGACGGGCCGATAGCCGGCCTCATCGACCAGCCGTTCCAGCGGGGCGGGCTCTCCCGCCTGTCCCGGCGCCACTCCCGGCTGCGTATCCGGGCAGCGGGGCGGACGTGGGTGCTGGCCGCCTCGACGGTGATGCCCGGGATGGCCCGGGTGATCCGGCTGGCGGACGGCGCGGACGGGGCAGACGACGGCGACCCGCTGGTCGTGCTCACCCCTCGGGGCGTGCGCTCCTCGCTGGTCGGGCCTGGTGCCGACCAGCTCGACCTGACCATCGCCCTGCTCACCATCAGCGCGATCCAGGAGTCCGCCTACAACCCGGTCCTCGGCCGCCCGTGACGGCGACCGACGACGGCCCCGCCACGGGCACGGTACGGTCGCGATCGCGCAAGGCAACGACCTGAAGCTCAACCGGCTCCCGCGGCCTGGCCGCGGGAGCCGGGCCGCCCGCCCATCCATCCACCAGCCGACCCGGCGAGGGACCTGGCCGGTGGACCGCCGTGCGGTGTGTCAGACCAGGGCCGTAACCTTTGGGATCGAACATGTGTTTGAATCTGTGGCGCGGGTGGGCGATCGACGCGCCGCGCCCGCATGGCGAGAGGGGGCACCGTGACGCGCCAACGACGGGTACGACAGGATGGCCCGGTGCCTGCCCGTCGGTCAGCTTCGTCCGTGTCCCTGGCGCCGCCGTCCGTCGCGTCCCCGCCGGCCCAGCCCGGCCCAGCCGACGGTCGAGCCGCGCCGTCATCATCCGCCGCCCGTGGCCGGCCGGCGGCGGGCAGCCGGCGGACGAGCCGGCGTGGCCAGGCCGGCGAGCAACAGGCCCTGCCGGTCCCGCTGCGCTCGTCCGGCCAGCCCGGCCGGGCGAAGCACGAGCCGGTCGTCGCCAGCTGCGGCGGGTGCGACCTGCGCTGGACGGAGGAGCCGGCCGCCCACTGCCGCGGCTGCCACGGGCACTTCGCGGACGTCGCCGGCTTCGACGAGCACCTCGCGACCTGCCCGACCTACATCCCGATCGCCCCACCGAGCCGCTCCCGCGCCCGCAAGGCCTCCTGACCGGGCCGGGGTCAGCCTCCCCAGGGCGCCGGCCGGTCCCAGCACCCGAGGCCTCCTGACGCCGCTGCCGCCGAAGCCCGCTGCCTGGCGTGGCCCGGCCGACCGATCGGTCCCGGCTGTGTGGTCGCGCGGGTGCCCGACCGCTCAGCGGGGTGCTCCGACCGGGGCCGGGATCGGCCGGGTCGACGCGTTCGGGTCGTCGTCCTCCCGGTCGTGTTGCGCGGCCTGCCGGGCACGGGGGGCCGGCACGGTCGGGATCGTCGTCGGGGTGATCGCCGGCCGCGCGGGCGGCACCAGCACCGACACCACGCTGACCGGCCCGGCCCAGCGGGGGGCCGAACGGCTGCTCGTCGCCCGCCGGGAACCCGTCATCGTCCGGCAGGAAGAAGATCTCGTCCAGGTCCTGCGTCGAGCGGTCCAGGGCGGCACAGGCGCGTTCCTCGTCCGGAGTGAGGTCGCCGGCCGGCACGAAGCCGGCTGACGACGTCGGCGCGGCGACTGCCGGCTGCTCCGGACCCGCCTCCCGCTCCGGCTGCCTGCCTTCCGGCTGACGGCCGGCCAACGGCCAGGTGGGGCGGTCCAGGAGAGCCGCGGCCGTCGGGGCTGCCGCCTCCGGCACCGCCGGACCGGCGACAGCGGCCACCACGGCGGCCGCGGGCTCGGCCGCCGCCCGCCCGGCCGCCTCGCCCGCCGCTGCCCCGTCGACAACGGGAGGCCCACCGGGAGCGGATGGATCGACCGCGTCGGCCGCCTCGCCAGCCCCGGCGACGGCCAGCGTCGACGGGTGCCCGGGCCGCCCTGGCTGACCACCGGCCGCGCGGGGCTGGAGCAGGCCGCCGACGGCCGCGGTGGCGAGGAACATCGACAGGATCGTCGCCGCGGCCGCGGTCACCAGAGCGAGCGCGAACGGGTCCAGGGCGTCCGGCCACCGGCGGTCGGGGCCGGGGTCCAGCCGGGTCGCGGCGACCGCGGTGAAGTGGCAGCCGCGGACGGCGGCGGCCAGCAGCGCCGCGGTGACGACGATGCGCCAGTGCCGGCTGCCGTACCGGTAGGCGGCGCAGCAGAACAGGGTGGCGGTGCCGACGGTCACCATCAGCGCCAGCGTCGCGGGCACGGGGTGGTAGCTCAGCGTTCCCACCGGGTGCAGGGCGGCGGTGGCCAGGAACGAGCCCGCCGTCCAGCCGGTGCCCGCGACCAGCCCGCCAGCCAGCCGCCAGGGCCGGCTGGCCCCGCTCGCGGCGATCGTCAGCCCAAGTCCGGTCGCTACCAGCACGGCACCCGCCGCCAGCAGGGCGGACCGGGCATCGACCACGTTGCGGTCCGCGCGGCAGGTCAGCGTGTTGAGCAGCTGCGAGGACCACATGGCGCCGCCGACCGCGAGCGTGGCCGCCGCCACCCAGCCGGCGTCGCGGACCGGCACGCGGCCGCCCGAGACCCGCGCGGCACAGGTCAGGGCTGCGATCAGGGCGATCGTGGTGAGCAGGTACGACACCACGAGACTCGGGCCGCAGGACACGCTCAGCGCGGCGGTGAGCGTGCGCAGGGAGAAGGGGGACGGGACCGTGTCGACCATGACGGTTCCTTGCTCAGTGACGTCGTTGTCACTGTGTGTCCTATCCCGACGGGGGCGGCAGGGGACAGCGAAGACCACCTGAAGGCACGGTCCTCGGTCCGCCCGGCGGCCGTTCGCTGGCCCGTTCGACGGGACGTGGAGCGCGGCGAGCCGACCAGTTCGGCCAACCGCCCGGTGCCGTCGCCGCTCTCCTGCTACGTTCCGTCGCTAAACGCAACGCCGGCCAGGACCCGCCGGGCCCCGGGGAGCCGGGGTCCCAGGGCCGCGGCGCCGTCCGCCCGTCCCGGGCCATGCCGGCGCCGCCCCGTCACCTCGGCGCCGTGGCGCGGGGAGAGAGGCACGCATGCCCCTGTGCGGTCTGCTGCGGCTGGACGGCACCGACGTCCGCCGGTCCGTCCTCACCGCCATGCTCGCGTCCTCGGAGCAGGGCCTGCCGGCGGTGCGCGGGGTGCACCTGGACGGGCCGTTCGGGGTGGTGGCCGCCGCCACCGGCGAGCCGGTCCCGCCGATCATCGTGGACGACGGCGGGCTGACCGTTGTCGTGGTGACGCCGGGGGACGCCGACGGCCGGGCGGACGCCTTGCGGGTGGCCATGGCGTACCGGTCGATCGGCGAGCGGTGCCTGGCGGCGCTGCGCGGCGACCATCTGGTGGTCGTGTGGGACCCGGCCGGCCGGCGGCTGCTGGCGACCCGCACCGGCCGGTTCGCCGCCGCACTGCTGACCTGGTCGGACGGGCGGCGCGTCGCGTTCGGCACGGAGCCGGCGCACCTGCGCGTGGCGCTGGGGGCGCCGCCCGCGGGAGCGGCGTCGGCGTGGCCGCGGCGGTTCGCGCCAGCGCGTCAGCTCGCGGTCGGCGCCCGCCTGGAGCTCTCGGTCCCGCTCCCCGTCGCCGCGGCGGCCGGCGCTGCAGGGGTGACGTCCGTGCGCCGCCCGCGGTCGACGGTCGCCCCGGTCGTGGCGCGCCGCCTCGTCGGGCTGCCGACCGTCGGCACCGGCCAGCCGGTCCGGACGACGGACATCGCGGCCTGCCGGCCGGGCGGGCGGCGCCGGCTGTGGTCAGCGCCCGGCGCGCACCGTGCGGTGGACCCAGCGCTCGGCGACGAAGGAGACGAACGGCACGGTGCCGGCCAGCATCACCAGGAGCATGCGCCGCAGGCCCAGCTTCGCCTTGTTCGCCAGGTCGAACGTGACCAGCAGGTAGACCACGTAGAGGATGCCGTGCGCCGGGCCGACCACCCGCACGACCTCCGGCGTGTCGGCCAGGTACTTCAGCGGCATGCCGACCAGCATCAGGGTGATCAGCACGACGCCGACGACGTAGGCGACGACCCGGTAGCGCCGTAGCGCCCAGTCGATCCCGCCCGCGCTGCCGGCCGTGCCGCTCTTCGTCGGGCCGGCCGGCGGGGTCTGCGGGCGCGCGGTCGTGGGGTCGGCTGGAGCGGTCATGAGTGGGCCTCCGGGGTGGCCGGGGTGGTCGGCGCGGCGGGAGTGATCATGTCCGGTCGCGCTGGTACAGCGAGGCGAGGTAGGCGTTGTAGGCCGCCAGCTCGGCGTCGTCGGGGTCCTCGCTGTCAGGCGGCGAGGCGGGCAGCGGCCCGGCGGCAACGGCCGCGGGGGCCGTCGCGTTGCTCTCCCCGTCGGCCGTGGCGGGGGTGGTGACGGCCTCGGGGCCACCGCCCTCGGTGGCGGCGTCGGTGTTCGGTGGGGTCGGGCTGGGGCGCACCTCTTCCTTGATCATCTTGACCCAGAGGTACAGCACGAAGGCGGTGAAGACCCACCATTCGACGCCGTAGAAGAGGTTCTGCAGGGTCCCGTGGCTGGACTCACCCTTGGTCCACTGCCACACACCCATCCGGATGAAGAACGCCATGAGCCCAAGGGCGAGCACGTGCCGTAGCAACCAGCTCGGCGACACCAACACCCTGCGCACGCCACCACGCTATCCCCACACCACCCACCCGCTGTAGGCGGCAGTGGTTGAAGTGACGTACTGGTCCCGTCGCCCAGGCAACCGGCCGTGGGCGCCGCCCGGCAGGCGCGGACGCGGGAAGCCGGGCGGGGGCGGTACGCGGGCCGCGAGCTCCCGCGCCCCGGTGGGTTATAAACATCTGACCCGGCCGACGGAATTGAGGT
>JADGHD010000344.1 GCA_019689615.1 Frankia sp.
GGGGGGGGCCCCCCCCCCCCCCCCCCCGCCCCCCCCGCGGGGGGCGGCCCGCCCCGCGTCCGTGGCCCGTCCGTCCCGGTTCGCCCGGTTCGGGTGTGGTCCCGGCGCGGCTGATCGGCGCTGGGGTCTGGTCACCGGGCGATCGGCAACCTAACGTGCTCGCATACGCCGTTCACAAGCGCACAAGCGCGGGAACGCGGCAACGCGGGAACGGGAACGCAGGAACGCGGGAACGGGAACGCGGCAACGCGGGAACACAGACGGCACCGGCCCGGTGGGAGGTTGTCATGCGGGTGGCGGACGGCATGAGCGCCCTGGTGCTGATGATCGGTCCTGGGCACACGCTGCGGCAGGCGGCGCGGCTGATGGCCAGCCGCAACGTGGGCGCCGCCGTCGTGCTCGACGCCAACGGCGCGGGCTACGGCATTCTGACCGAGCGGGACATCCTTCAGGCACTGGCCGAGGGGCAGGACCCGGACGTGGAGGTGGCCGGCGACCACCTCACCCGCGACCTGGTCTTCGCCGCTCCCGACTGGTCGCTGGACACGGCCGCCGACGCGATGCTGCGCGGTGGCTTCCGGCACCTGGTGGTGACCGAGGGTGGCACCGTCGCGGGAATCCTGTCGATGCGGGACGTCGTCCGCTGCTGGAACGCGCAGCGGGTCAACGCCTGAACGCGGACGGTATGTCGACGTCCGGGGCCGGGGCGTCCGCGGGCTGGCGCGCCCCGTCGGCCGCCCCCGCGCCGCGTCGACGGTGCGCGCGTAATGCAGGATGTGGGCCGCATCTACCAGGAAAAAGACGCTAACGTCTCGCCCATGCTCGACGACGACGAGGCGGTAGCGCTGCTCCGGGCGACCACTCTGCTGAAGGAACTCGACGAGGAGGACCTTCGGCGGCTCGCCACCCGTGCCGTGACGCGCCGGTACCGGCGTGGACAGGTCGTCTTCACGGAGGGGGAACCGGCCGACACCCTGCTGGTGGTCGCGCAGGGCCGGCTGAAGGTACTGACCAAGGCCGACGACGGCCGCGACCATGTGCTCAACATCGCCGGTCCCCGGGAGACCCTCGGCGAGCTCAACATCGTCGAGCCAGGGACCAGGTCCGCCAGCGTGGAGGCCCTGGAGCCGACCACCTGCCTGGTGCTCGACCGCAACTCCGTCTGGGAGCTGGTCCGCGAGCGGCCGGCGGTCGCCGAGCAGCTGATCCGCGCGCTGGTCGCCCACGTCCGCCGGCTGACCGGGGCCAACGCCGACCTCGTCTTCCTCGACCTGCCGCGGCGGGTGGCGAAGCTGCTGCTGATGCGGGCCCGCGAGGCCGGCCGGCCGGTGATCGAGCTCGGGCTGACCCAGACCGAGATCGCCTCGCTGCTGGGCGGCTCCCGCCAGTCGGTGAACCAGGCGCTGCGCGAGTTCGAGCGGCGCGCCTGGATCCTGTCCGAGGGCCAGACGATCACGATCCTCCAGCTCGACCGCCTGCGCCGGTTCGCCGGCGACTGAGGGCTGCGGCCGACCGCGCCGCGCGACCCGGCTGCTCCGATGGCGGCCGGGTCGCGTCGTTGGCGGGTGGGCGCGCCGGGGCGGCCTCGGCGTCCGTCTGCCGTGCCCGCGCGGGCTCGCGGGCTCGCGGGGGCTGGTCGGGCGGGTCGTCGTGCCCGCGCGCTCCCGCGGCAGCGAGGTCCGACACAGTCGGCCCATGTCGCTGGTGTTACACCGTAAGGTGGACCACCGGCGGTGAACCCGTCTTCGTCGCGCGTTCCGGCTCCAGCCCACCCGTGGGGGCCGGGCGCGTGACACCCCCCTGTGCCTGTGGCGCGGCCCTTGGGAAGGCTGGAGAGGGCGAAGGAACGCGTGCCGGCGCCCCCGCGGCGTCGCGCGGCCATCTCCTCCGCTCGGCTCGACGACGAGTAGTGAGAGGCGCGGCGTGCGGTCATACGACCCCGAGTCCCTGCACATCTACGACACGACTCTGCGGGACGGCACGCAGCAGGAGGGCCTGTCGCTCTCCGTCGCCGACAAGCTCGCCGTCGCCAGGCACCTGGACGACCTCGGCGTCGGCTTCATCGAGGGCGGCTGGCCGGGCTCGAACCCGAAGGACGCCGAGTTCTTCCGGCGCGCCCAGACCGAGCTGAAGCTGCGCAACGCCGTGCTGGCCGCGTTCGGCTCCACCCGCCGGGCCAGCAGGGCGGTCGCGGACGACCCGCAGGTCGCCGCGCTGCGCGACGCCGGCACCCCGGTCGTCTGCCTGGTCGCCAAGTCCGACCGCCGGCACGTGGAGCGGGCGCTGCGGACCACGCTCGCCGAGAACCTGGCGATGATCCGGGACACCGTCAGCTACCTGCGCACCGAGGGCAAGCGGGTGTTCGTCGACGCCGAGCACTTCTTCGACGGCTACCGCGCCGACTCCGCCTACGCGCTCGAGGTCGTGCGCACCGCCGCCGAGGCCGGCGCCGAGGTCGTCGTCCTGTGCGACACCAACGGCGGCATGCTGCCGCTGCAGGTCGGCGACACCGTGCGGGCGGTGCTCGACGCCACCAGCGCCCGCCTCGGCATCCACTGCCACGACGACTCCGGCTGCGCGGTCGCGAACAGCCTGGTCGCCATCCAGGCCGGCGCCACCCACGTCCAGGGCGCCGCCAACGGCTACGGCGAGCGCTGCGGCAACGCGAACCTGTTCACCGTCGTCGCCGGCCTGCAGACCAAGCTGGACATCCCGGTCCTGCCCGAGGGCCGGCTGCGCGAGCTGGTCCGGGTCTCGCACGCGATCGACGAGATCACCAACCAGGCCCCCGACTCCCACCGGCCCTACGTCGGCGCGAGCGCGTTCGCCCACAAGGGCGGCCTGCACGCCAGCGCGGTCAAGGTCGACCCGGACATGTACCAGCACATCGACCCGGCGCTGGTCGGCAACGACATGCGGATGCTGGTCAGCGAGCTGGCCGGCCGGGCGACGATCGAGCTCAAGGGCCGCGAGCTCGGCCTGGACCTCTCGGGCGAGAAGGAGGCCCTGGGCCGCATCGTCGACCTGGTCAAGGAGCGCGAGGCCGAGGGCTACTCCTACGAGGCCGCCGAGGCCAGCTTCGAGCTGCTGCTGCGGGACGAGGTCCATGGCGCCGAGCGCTACTTCACGCTGGACAGCTGGCGGGTCATCGTCGAGCAGCGCCCCGACGGCGAGGTGGTCAGCGAGGCGACGGTGAAGCTCACCACCCGCGGCGAGCGCCACGTCTCCACCGCCGAGGGCAACGGCCCGGTCAACGCCCTCGACAAGGCACTGCGGGAGGCGCTGGCCAAGGCGTACCCGGGCCTGAAGGACGTCTCCCTGACCGACTTCAAGGTGCGCATCCTGGACGGCCGGGAGGGCTCCGGCGCGGTCACCCGGGTGCTCGTCGAGACCAGCGACGGCCAGTCCCGCTGGGACACGATCGGCGTCGACCAGAACATCATCGCGGCCTCCTGGCAGGCGCTCGCCGACGCCGTCACCTACGGCCTGCGCCGGCAGGGCGAGGCCCCCGACCCCGACGCCAGCGCCGCCACGGCCGGCAACTGAGCCAGCGTCGCCCGCGCGCCGCCCTGGCCGCAGCCGGCGCGGGCCTGCTCGCCCCCGCGCCGGGCCGGCCGCAGGCCGGCGCGGGCCTGCTCGCCCGCCTCGGTCCGGCCCTCATGGTCGGTTAGAGGTTTCCGTCGCGCGGGGTTACGGTCCGGGCGTTGTCAGTTACCGGCCCGGGCGGAGGTCGTTGCGATGTTCCTTCAGGTCATCCAGGGCAGGGTGCCGGACCGCACCGCGCTGCGGGCCCAGCACGACCGTTGGCAGACGGAGATCGGCCCGCATGCGGCCGGCTGGCTCGGCTCGGTCAGCGGCATCACCGAGGACGACCGGTTCATCTGCCTGAGCCGGTACGGCTCGCTCGGCGCGCTCACGCGGCTGACCGACCGCCCCGACCACCAGGAATGGTGGGCAAGGACCGAACGGCTCTTCCTCGGCCCGGTCGTGACCACGGAGTTCGCCGACGTCGAGCTGATGCCGGAAGAGGGCATCGAGGACGGCCTCGGCTTCGTCCAGGTCGTCCAGGGCCGCGCCACGGACGCCGGCCGCCTGCGGTCCCTGCAGCACCAGCTGCTGCGCTACCTGCCGGAGGCCCGCCCGGACATCGTCGGCGCGCTCACCGCGGTCAACCCGGACGGCCGGTTCGTGCACGCGTTCGCGTTCAGCAGCGAGGAGCTGGCCAGGGCCGGCGAGCGCGGCGAGCAGCTCCCCGAACTCGCCGAGGTCAGCTACGAGATCCGGGAGCTGACCGGCGAGCCGAGCTACCACGACCTGCGCCACCCCTGGCTCGCCACGCCGCGCCCCCGGCTGGCGGCCGCGCAGCGCCGCTGACCCGGGGCCAAGGACACGAACGGCCTCGCCGGCAGGTGCCCGCGAGGCCGTCTGCGTCGAACGGCCACGCCGGTGGGCGCCCGCGAGGCCGTCCGTATGTCCGTCGGTATGTGTGGTGGTTCAGTCCTCGGGGATCTCCTCCCACCACTGGCACCACCAGCTGCCGCCGACCAGGATCCGCAGCTTCGGGTGCCAGCAGTAGGCGATGTCCTTGTCGGTGTCGAGGTAGTAGAGGCAGTTGTCGCAGCGCTCGTCACCGTTCGGCTTGCCACGCAGGATCGCGTCCTCTGCCAGGTGACCGAGCTTGACGCTCAGCTCCTCGTCGATCGGCTTGGGCTCCGGTGGGCCCACGTCGTAGACGGGCGTGGTGGCCTCGGTCACTGCAGCTCCTTCTCGTGCTGGAAGTTCGTACACCGGATCACGCGGTGACCCGGCCGTACGGGGCCTTGAGTCGATTGTCCGCCACCGGACTACCGGGGTGTGCGCCTGGCCGCTCACAGTGCCCTCCGTCGGCACCCTGGCCGACCAGCGTGGCCATCCCGGCCCGGCCGCCCGCCGTCAGCGGGCCTTGACGGGGTTGGTCAGCGTCCCGACGCCGTCCACCGTCACCGCGACCGTCTGACCGGGCCGCATCGGCCCCACCCCGGCCGGGGTCCCGGTGAGCAGCACGTCTCCCGGCAGCAACGTCATCGCTGAGGACATGTAGGCGATCAGCTCCGGGATCTTGTGAATCATCGAGGCGGTCGTCGCGCTCTGCCGCACCTCGCCGTCCAACGTCGTACGGATCTCGGCCGCCGACGGATCCAGATCGGTCTCGATCCACGGCCCCAGCGGGCAGAAGGTGTCGTGCCCCTTGGCCCGCGTCCACTGCCCATCGGCGCGCTGCTGATCCCGCATGGTGACGTCGTTCGCGCAGGTGTACCCGAGCACGACCGACATCGCCCGCTCCGCCGGCACATCCCGGCACAGCCGCCCGATGACGATGGCCAACTCACCCTCGTAGTCCATCCGACTGGTCGGGTCCGGGTGGACGATCGCGTCCCCGGGCCCGATCACGCTCGTCGATGGCTTGAGGAAGAGGACAGGCCGCTCCGGCGGTGCATCGCCCCCCATCTCCCGGACATGGTCGGCGTAGTTCTTCCCGACCGCCAGGACCTTGCTCGGCAGCACCGGCGCCAGCAGCCGCACCTCACCCAGCGGCCGCCGTACCCCCGTGAACCGGAACGGCCCGAACGGATGCGGCTCCAACACGGAGACCACGGCCTCCCCGCGCTCAACCGACCCCTCAACAACCCCAAAGACCGGCTCCGCACCATCAGAGAACCTAGCGATACGCACCAGGCGACCGTATCGAGA
>JADGHD010000345.1 GCA_019689615.1 Frankia sp.
AGCGCCGGGTCGACGACGTTGCGCAGCGGCTCGCCGGCCACCAGCCGGCGCAGGTTGTCGCAGAACAGCGCGGCCAGGTCCGACTGGAAGCCGACGTAGTCGCCGGACATGTGCGGGGAGACCACGACGGCCGGCGCCGACCACAGCGGCGAGTCCGCGGGCAGCGGCTCGACGTCGAACACGTCCAGCGCGGCGCCCGCGATCCGGCCGGCGGACAGCGCTTCGACCAGGTCGGCCTCGACGACCAGCGGGCCGCGGCCGATGTTGACCAGGTAGCCGTCGGGGCCGAGCGCGTCGAGCACGGCGGCGTCGACCAGGCCGCGGGTGCCCGGCGTCAGCGGCGCGGCCAGCACCAGCGCGTCGAGGTCACGGGCCAGCGGCACGAGGTCGGCTGCTGCCACGACTCGGCCGAACTCCGCGTCGTCCGCGGCCACCCGGCCGACCAGCGTGACCCGCGCGGCCAGGGCGCGCAGCATCCGCGCGGTGGTGCGCCCGATCGAGCCGGAGCCGACCACGCCGACCCGGTAACCGCGCAGGGTCCGGGTCGCCCGGTGCTCCCACTGGCGCTCGTGCTGGCGCCGCCAGGTGCCGGGGAGGTCCTTGAGGTGGGCCAGCAGCAGGCCGACGACGTACTCGGCCATCGCGGTGTCGTAGACGCCGCGCGAGTTGGTGACGCTGACCCGGCCCTCGCCGGCCGCGGCGCGCAGGCCGGGGGTCAGCACGTGCTCGACGCCGGCCGTGGTCAGGTGCACCCAGCCCAGCCGGTCGGCGCTGGGCAGCAGCGGGTCGAGCCCGGTGCCCAGCCTGGTGTCCCAGAGCAGCAGCGCGTCGGCGCCCGGCAGCGCGTCGGCCAGCTCATCGGCTGACCCGGCTGGGACGAGGTCCGCCAGCGCGGACGCCTCCGCCAGCGGCGGCGCGGCGACCTGGCCGGCCGCGACGACGACCCGGGGCAGAACAGCATGATCGCGACGTTGCGGCACCGGCAGATCCTACGGCGGTCGGCCCGGCGGTCACCATGGGCTCCACCAGCAGGCGAAAGCCGAGCTGGTGGCGCAGGCGCGGTGGCGTCAGGCGCCGGGGCGCTGCCGGTCGAACAGCAGCCGCGCGAGCCAGAAGCGCAGGAACGCCGCCATCGAGTAGCGGACGAACACCGCGGCCCCGCCGATCGTGACCGCCACCCCGATCAGCGCGATGACGATCGCGTCCCGCTGCTGCAGCGGGTTCGTCGTCGAGTGCGACACGAAGTAGGCGATCAGCGAGACCAGCGGGCCGACGACGAGCAGCGCGGCGCCGAGGCGCAGCAGCACCAGCTCGGTGCGGGCCCGCGGGTCGCGGATCCGTAACGTGGCGATCTCCGCCCGGAACTGGTCCGCCCGGCTCACCCCGGCGGCACCGCTGGCCGCCGTCGTGGTCGAGGTGGCGCCGCCCTGGTCGGCCGGGCCACCCGCGGCGGTCGGCGTGCTGGTCGTCTCGATCGTCACGATCTCACCTCGTCCTGACTCCGCCCGGCCAGGGCCGGCGGGACCATCGCGGCGCCCGCCTCACCGGGCACCGTCACCGGAACTCGCGTGGTCTCGGGCGGGCGCCGACGCGCCGCCCAGGTAGGCGCCGGAGAGCTGGCCGGCGATGTCGGCCGGCCGCCCCGAGGCGACGAACCGGCCGTCGACCAGCACCGCCGCGGTGTCCGCCACCTCGAGCACGGCGGCGGCGAACTGCTCGACGACGATGATCGTCACATGCTCGTCGGCGATCGCCCGGACCGTCGCGTACAGGTCCGCGACCACCCGCGGGGCCAGCCCCATGGACAGCTCGTCGAGCAGGAGCACGGCCGGTTCGGAGACGATCGCCCGGGCGAGCGCGAGCATCTGCTGCTCGCCTCCGCTCATCGTGCCGGCCGGCTGGTCGAGCCGGGCGCCCAGCCGCGGGAAGCGGGCGACCGCGCGTTCCTCGACCTGCGCCCGGGAGACCCCGCGGTAGGTCATCATCCACAGGTTCTCCCGGACGGTGAGCGTCGGGAAGATCCCCCGGCCCTCCGGGATCAGGCACAGGCCGCGCCGTGCCAGGTCCACCGGGTCGGCGCCGGTGGTGCGCCGCCCGCCGAGCAGCACCTCGCCGGCGCTGGGCTGGTGCAGCCCGGAGATCACCCGCAGCAGGGTGGACTTGCCGGCGCCGTTCGGGCCGAGCACCGCCAGCACCTGCCCGGCCGGCACGGCCAGGTCGACGCCGTGCAGCACCTCGACCTTGCCGTAGCAGGCGCGCACGCCGCGCAGCTCGACCAGCGGCGCGGCGCCGGCCGCGGTGGCGGGGCGCGCCCCCGGCGGGGCGGCCGGCGGCGCGGCCCCCGCCCAGTCTCATATAAACATAGACGAGCCCCCACCCCGGCCGTCGCCGGGGTGGCGCCGTCCGGGTCGCCGAGGTGCTGGCCGTCGTCGCCGTCAAGCACCGTGCCCAGGTAGGCCTCCCGCACCTTCGGGTCGGCCTGGACGGCGGCCGGGGCGCCCTCGGCGATCAGGATCCCGAAGTCCAGCACGTACAGGTGCGCGCAGACGCTCATCACCAGCGCCATGTCGTGCTCGACCAGCAGGATGGCCAGCCCCTCGTCGGCCAGCTCGACGAGCAGCCGGGCGAACTGCTCGGTCTCCTGCTCGTCCTGGCCGGACGCCGGCTCGTCGAGCAGCAGCACCCGCGGCCGCACCGCCAGCGCCCGGGCCAGCTCCAGGCGCCGCCCCTGGCCGGTCGGCAGGGTGTCGGCGCGCCGGTCGGCCAGCTCGGCCAGGCCCACCCGTCCCAGCAGCTCCCACGGGTCGGGTGCCGGCTCTCCCCCGGCAGCGGAGTGCCGGCGCAGCCTCGCCGCGAGCTGGACGTTCTCCAGCACGGTCAGCTGGCCGAACAGCTCGAGGATCTGGAACGTGCGGGCCATCCCCCGCCGCGCCCGCTTGTACGGGGGCAGCCGGCTGATGTCCTCGCCGGCCAGCAGCACCTGCCCGGCGCTGGGCGCCAGCAGGCCGGTCAGGACGTTGAACAGGGTGGTCTTGCCGGCTCCGTTCGGGCCGATCAGGCCGGTGATCCGCCCGGGCTCGACGCCGAGGCTGACCGTGCTCAACGCCGTGTGACCGCCGAACCGGACGGTCACGTCGCGCACCTCAAGCAGCGCCAACGCCGGCCTCCCGCATCCGCCGTCCCCGGGGGCGCCGACCGTCGCCCCCGCCGCCATCGCCGTCGTCGCCGGCCGAGACCGTGACGGCATCCAGCCCGCTGACCGTGTCCAGCGCGAGCCGCGCCGAGATCACCTCGAGGTCCGACCTGCTGACCGGCTCGTCGAAGCCGAGCCATTCCAGCGGCCCGGACAGCCCGCGGTCCGGGTCGTTGTTCAGCCCATCGCCGACGGTGTCCGCCGCGCCGACGTCGGCCGCCGCCGCGCCACCACCCGCGGCCGCCGCCTCGGCCGTCGGATCGGCCACCGGCTCGGTCGCCGTCCGGCGGGCGAGCACCGCCTCGGCCACGCCCGGGGCCGCCACCAGCGCCAGCACGACCACGACCGCGAACACCGCGCCGCTCAGCACGTCGGCGACGGTGAGCGCCCAGGCCGCCACGATCAGGCCGACGCCGCCGACGAGCACCGCCGGGACCCTGGTCAGCACCTCGTAGCGGGGGCGCAGCTGCGCGGAGATCATCCCGTTCGGGTCGGCCGCCAGCCCCAGCGCGGCCAGGCCGGTGCCCAGCTGCAGGATCCTGGCCGCGTCGTCGCCCAGGGCGTCCATCAGCGTGCTGCCGAGCATCAGCCCGGCGAACAGCCCGGCGCCGATCGAGCTGACCCCGGCGACGACCACCATGAGCAGCAGCGTCAGCCCGTTGAAGAAGCTGAACGGGTCGGCGGCGCTGGACTGGACGGCGCCGCCATAGACCGCGCCGCCGAGCCCGGCGAGCCCGGCGGACACCGTGAACACGGCCAGCGTTGTCGCCCGCACGTTCATGCCGAGGGTGGCGGACGCTGCCGGGCTCTCCTTGACCGCGACGAGGCGCTGGCCCAGCTCGCTGCGCCGCAGCCAGATCACCCCCAGCGCGCACAGGACGAACAGCACCGCGCCGAACAGGAAGTACGAGCGGGAGCTGTCGAGGCGCCAGTCGCCGATCCCGAACCGGTCGATCGTCAGCGAGCCGGCCTCGAACAGGTCGAACCGGTGCCCGAAGACGTGGAACGCCGGCAGGTTGAAGATCCAGGAGTCCAGCGCCACGGCGACCGCGCCGGTCAGCAGCGCCAGGTAGATGCCGGACAGGCGCAGCGCGGGCAGCGAGACGATCGCGCCGACGACCGCGGCCACGGCGGCGGCCAGCAGCAGTGCCGCCGGGTTGCCGCCCTCGCCGGCGTGCGCGACCACGACCGCGCCGATGCCGGCGAAGCTCAGCTGGCACAGCGAGATCCGGCCGGCGTAGCCGACCAGCGGCACCATCGACAGCCCGACGATCGCCAGGCCCCACATCTTCGTCGAGGCGAACAGGTCGCCCGTGGGCAGCGTGGTCGCCGCCATCACCGCCGCGGCGAGCACCGCCGCGGCGAACCACAGCCCGCCGCGCCAGGTCGGCGTCGGGGTGATCTCCCGGACGATCGCGGTCGGCCGGCCGCGCAGCCGGGACGCCCGCAGCACCAGCAGCGCGACCAGCAGCACCACCACCGGGATGACCGGCACGAGGCCGCGGATGTACTGCTGGCCATAGCTGATCTTCGGGAAGTAGCCGATCGCGTAGTCGGCGGCCAGGCCCACCGCGAGCGCGCCGGCGAACGTCATCGGCAGGCTGCGCAGCCGGCCGATCACCGCGGCCGCGTAGGCGTTGACGATCAGCAGGGTCAGCGGCAGTGCCGACATGGTGACCTTGGGCGCGATCAGGATGCCGGCGAGCGCGGCAAGCGCGCTGCTGATCGCCCAGGCGAGCTGGGCGGAGACCCGCTGGCGCGCCCCGTTCAGGGTGGCCAGCGCCGGGTCGTCCACCCGGGCGCGCATCGCGACGCCGGCCCGGGTGCGCCGCAGCAGCACCCACAGCCCGAGCGCGACGGCACCGGCGATCGCCAGCACGATCACGTCGTTGTAGGGCACCTCGACGTCGCCCAGCGTGAAGGTCCGCCCGGGGAGCATCTCCTGGATCCGGCGGAACTCACTCGGGTTCCAGATCCACTGGGCCGAGGCGACCAGCACGACCAGGACGGCCACGGTCGCCATCAGCCGGGCCGACTCGGGCGCACCGCCGAGGCGGGTCATCACCGCTCGCTCCAGCAGCAGGCCGAACAGCGGGGCGAGCACCCCGACCACCAGCACCAGCGCCAGCGGCGCCGGCAGGCCCCAGCCGGAGGTCAGCTGCCAGTAGAGGAACGCGGCGAACATGCCGGTCGCGCCGTGGGCGATGTTGAAGACCCCGGTGGTGACGTAGGTCAGCGTCAGGCCGGCGGCGCTGATCGCGTAGATCCCGGCGGTGGTGAGGCCACTGATCGTGAAGACCAGGAACTCGTGCACGCGCCGACCTCCCGTCTCCCGCGGCCCGCGTACGGACTCGGTGGGTTACTCGTTGGGCGTGGACTGATCTGTCGTGGCCACCGGAGGACGCTCATGGCGCGTGGCCCCCGGAGGCATGTGGCGAATGCCACAAACCCCGCGCGCACAGCCATAGAACACGTTCTCTGTTGATCAAGCAATAGTCTTCGCGCGTCCGGTCCCCCGAACCGGCCGTCCCCGCCAC
>JADGHD010000346.1 GCA_019689615.1 Frankia sp.
GGCCGGGTCCGGCGGGGCGGCGGACCGCGGCCGGCCCGGGCCGGGGCGCGCGGGGCCTGGCCGGACGGGGTGGCGCCCAGCCGGGCGCGGACCGGGTACCGGCATGGTCGGCCTCCTCGTGGTACGTCGGAGCGGACCAGGCGAGCCTGTCCCTGGGGCGCCGGACACCCGAGCCGGACAGGTCCGGGCGTCCTTGCGCCCCGAGCCTAGTCGTCACGGGCCGCGCCGCGGTGGCTCTTGCGGGTCGCGGGGCCAGCCGCCCCGCGTGGCCGCTGCCCCACGGGCGGGCGACTCGCCGCTGGTCGTCGGCTGATGTCGCGCAACGCGACCGCGGCCGCGGCCGGGTATGGCGCACATCACCTGATCGTCGATCGCCGTCGGCGCCCCGGACAGGCCGCGCGGCCGGGCGGGCGCGGCACGTCCTCCGGGAACGGAGTTACTGTCCGTTGGTGCGGTTGGGCGTGATGGGCGGAACGTTCGACCCGGTCCACAACGGGCACCTGGTCGCCGCGAGCGAGGTGGCCTCGCTCTTCTCGCTGGACGAGGTGGTCTTCGTCCCGAGCGGGCAGCCGTGGCAGAAGGCCGACCGGGAGGTCTCGCCGGCCGAGGACCGGTACCTGATGACCTTCCTGGCGACGGCCGGCAACCCGCAGTTCACGGTCAGCCGGATCGACATCGACCGCGGCGGGCTCACCTACACCATCGACACCCTGCGTGACCTGCGCCGGCTGCGGCCCACGGCCGAGCTGTTCTTCATCACCGGCGCCGACGCGCTCGCGCAGATCCTGACCTGGCGGGACGTCCATGAGCTGTTCTCGCTCGCGCACTTCGTCGGCGTCACCCGCCCCGGCTACCACCTGGCCTTCGACGCGAGCCTGCCGGCCGAGCGGGTCAGCCTGCTGGAGGTGCCGGCCCTGTCGATCTCCTCGTCCGACATCCGGGAGCGGGTCGCCCGGGGTGCCCCGATCTGGTACCTGACGCCCGACGGCGTCGTCCGCTACATCGCCAAGCGCGGCCTGTACCGTCAGACCTCGAAGCAGCGGGCCACGGACGGCAAGGGGCCCGCGGCGTAACGCATCGACGCCGACGGCGCGGGCCACGGGGATGGCGCGCCGGGCGGGCGCAGTGCCATGGGGCCGGGGTTGGGCCGGCCATGAGGCCGGGCGGTTCGGGCCGGTCGCGCCGGACCGGGCCCGCGGGCAGACCTGGAGGTGGTGGCGACGTGGACCGGGTGCCGATGGGGATCATCCTCCCGCAGAACCAGATCGGCCCCGACCCGGCCGACGTGCGCGCCTTCGTCGCGGCCGCCGAGTCCGCCGGCTTCTCCTACCTGCAGGTCTACGACCACGTGCTGGGCGCCGACACCACCAACCGGCAGCTGAGCGGGCCGTACGGGCTGCACGACCAGTTCCACGAGGTGCTGGTCACCCTGGGCTGGATCGCCGGGTTCAGCTCCCTGGAGCTGATGACCGGCGTGCTGGTGCTGCCGCAGCGGCAGACCGCGCTGGTCGCCAAGCAGGCCGCCCAGGTCGACGTGCTCAGCGGCGGGCGGTTCATCCTCGGCGTCGGCATCGGCTGGAACCACGTCGAGTTCACCGCGCTCGGCATGTCGTTCCGCGACCGGGCCGCCCGCTACGAGGAGCAGATCGAGGTGCTCCGGGCGCTGTGGACGAACGAGTCCGTCGACTACACCGGCCGCTGGCACCGGATCGAGGCCGCCGGCATCCTGCCCCGGCCGGTCCAGCAGCCCATCCCGGTGTGGATCGGCAGCGGCACCGGCGCCATCCCGCTCCGCCGGGCCGGCCGGATCGCCGACGGCTGGATCAGCAACGTCACCGTCGACAACGGGTTCGCCGAGGCCGGCCGGGCCGTGCGCCAGGCAGCCGCCGACGCCGGCCGCGACCCCGCATCCATCGGCCTGCAGGCCCGTGTCGACGTGCGGCTGCGGGAGCTGGCCGACGAGCCGACCGTCGTCCTCGACGTGGCCCGCCGCCAGCGGGACCGGCTGGTCGCCGACGGCGCGACCCGGGTCTCCGTCCAGCTGCTCGGCGGGCCGCGCCCTCCCGCCGAGTTCATCGAGGCGGTCGCCCGCCTGGCGCCGCTGTGCGAGCCGGCCGGCTGAGCGGAGCAGGGGCGGCAAACCGGGCGCGTCGGCGCAGTTTCGAGCGTCGGTCCAGGTCACGCCCGCCATCGGTGTGTCACGCTGGACGTGACCGGAATGGAGCCGGCCAGCCCTGGCCCGCTGGGCCGGACGCGGCGGCCGGCCACGGGCTGACCAAATCGGCCTGACGTCGCGTACCGCGCCGGCTACCGTAAGCCTGGTCAATGCCCCGTCCCCAACGCCGGGAGATCAAGCAGCGTGACCGCTTCCACCCGAGCCGTCGAGCTCGCCCTCACCGCCGCCCAGGCCGCCGCCGACAAGCTCGCCCGGGACGTGGTCGTCCTTGACGTGAGCGACCGGCTCGCCATCACGGACTGCTTCGTGATCGGCTCGGCCGAGAACGAGCGCCAGGTGAAAGCGATCGTCGACGAGGTGGAGGAGAAGCTCCGCCTTGCCGGGGCCAAGCCGCTGCGCCGGGAGGGCGAGCGGGAGGGCCGCTGGGTCCTGCTGGACTTCTCCGAGATCGTCGTGCACATCCAGCGCGCCGAGGAGCGGGCCTTCTACGACCTCGAGCGGCTCTGGAAGGACTGCCCCCAGATCGAGTTCGTCGACCGCGACGCGGCCAACCGGGCCGCTGTCGGCGCGGGCGTCGGTGCCGGGGACGCGCCGGGCGCGCTCTCGGCCGACGCGAGCCGCCCGGCCGGCTCCTGGTGAGGCTGCTGCTCCTGCGGCACGGCCGGACCGAGTGGAACGACAGCGGGCGGTTCCAGGGACAGGCCGACCCGCCGCTGGACGCCGTCGGCCGTGAGCAGGCAGCCCGGGTAGCCCCACTGATCCGGGCCATGCGGCCAGACCTGATCGTCTCGTCCGACCTGAGCCGCTGCCGGGACACCGCCGCCGCGATCGGGCTGCCGTTCCGGCTGGACCCCCGGCTGCGCGAGACCGACCTCGGCACCTGGTCCGGCCGGACGGCCGCCGAGGCCGCCGTCCTGTTCCCCGAGGAGGACGCCGCCTGGCGCCGCGGCGAGGACGTCCGCCGCGGCGGCGGCGAGACCTACTACGAGGTCGCCCAGCGGGCCGGCGCGCTCTACGACGAGATCGCCACCGGCGACCCGCCCATCCGCCCCGACGGCCTGGTCGTCTTCGTCCTGCACGGCGGCACCGCCCGGGCGCTGATCGGCCACATGCTCGGCCTGCCCCCCGACACCTGGTGGCACTTCGGCCCCCTGCGCAACTGCCACTGGACGCTGCTACGACAGGACCACGGACGGTTCCGGCTGACCGAGCACAACGTGGGCGTCCCGCGACCTGATAGGGCCGTCACCGGCCCGCTGGACGCGGCCGTCGGAGCGCACCACCACCTGCCCAGCCAGGACGCTCCGACAGCCCCGGACACGGACCCTGTACACTTCTCCCAGCACCGCCGCTAAGCGGCAAGCCGAGGCGGTGCGAAGGTACGGATACGGGGTACCGAGAAGGGGTACAGAGCAGGTACCGCGGCGGATGTAGTAAAGTAGCGACGCGGACGAACAAACGAATACGGGGCTGTGGCGCAGTCTGGTAGCGCATCACACTGGCAGTGTGAGGGTCAGGGGTTCGAATCCCCTCAGCTCCACCAGAGTAAGCATGTTCGAACCCCTGTCACGTGAGTGGGGGGGTTTCTGCTTTCCGACGGCAGCAACCCATAGGGGCGTTCAACGGGACACCAGTGGGCGTGAGTCCGGCCAGCTGGATCGTCGTCTGGCGGAGGTGCTGGTATGGGCTCTGGTGGGCCGCTGGGGCCCTTGGCAGCGGATCCGGAGGCTGCGGGTAGGCCCGGCGCCAGCAACTGCGCGAACGGCTCGGCGAGATCGGCACCCTCCACGCGGTCACGGACCACCCAGAAGCGGGTGAACACGGCCTGGTTGAGGGCTCGCCGAACCTGGGGTGGTGCGGCCAGGTACAGCTGGTGGGCGTTGGCACACAGCAGCAGCACCTCCTCGACCACAGCCAGCACGGTGGCGGCCTGCGCCGCGCAGCGCTCGACGATCGCCGTGGCGCCGGCCAGTTCGCGGCTGATCCGTTCCTGCTCGATCTTCAGGAGGTCGAGGGGAAGTGCGTCGGCGTAGTGGGCCTGGAGCAGCTTGAGCTGCTCGCGCTGGAGGTCATCGATGCGCTTCTGCTGCCGGGAGGCCTCGCGCTGGCTGTCAGCCTGGTAGCGCTCCAGCTCGGCCAGTACCTGCTGACGGATGTCAGCGATGCGTCCTGGCGAGAGCTGCACACGACGCCACCAGTCGGCGACTGAGGCTTCGAGGTCGTCGATCAGGATGGCCGGCTGGTCGCAGGGCGTCCGGCGCTTGGCCCGGCCGATGCAGAAGAAGTACGGGTAGACCGTGCCCCAGCGGTTGGTGGCGTTGGTGATCCCGAGCCGGCTGCGGCAGGTGCCGCAGAAGACGATCCCCTTGAGGTAGTTCGGGTGGGCGTGCACCTTCTCGCCGGACACCTTCCGGCCCCGACGCACGGCCTGCACCTGCTCAAACAGAGCAGGCGTGATGAGCGCCGGGTGGCGTCCGGGGTACCAGACGCCCTCGAAGCGGACTTCGCCCAGGTAGTAGCGGTTGGCGAGCATCTTGTCGATCTGCTGCACGCGCACCGCGCGGGCCGGCCGCTTGGCCGTGGCCGGCAGGCGCAGGCCGCGATACTCCAGGGCGGTGGCCAGCTGGCTCATGGCGTACTCGCCACTGGCGTAGGCCTCGAACATCCACACGATGTGCGGTGCCCGGTCCTCGTCGACCGCGACAGTGCGGATCTCGCGGCCAGCCTCGTGCACCCGGACGTTGCGGTAGCCGAGTGGTGCCAGGCCCAGCGTGCCGCCGGCCTTGGCCTTCTGCCGCATACCCTTCTTGGCCTCCATGGCCAAGTTCTGGGAGTAGAACTCAGCGATGGTGGCCATGATCCCGTGCAGCAGCTTGCCCGAGGGCGTCTCGTCGATGTTCTCCGTAGCCGACACCAGCTGGGCGCCGGCCTTGCGGATGGCGAGCGTGATGGACACGTCGTCCTCACGGGAACGGGCCAGCCGGTCGACCTTGTGCACGATGACGTAGCTGATGGTGCCGGTGTCGCGCAGGAAGCGCAGCATGGCCTGCAGCTCGGGCCGGTCGGCGGTCTTGGCGGACTCGCCGCGGTCCATGAACTCGGCCACAATGACCGCGCCAAGCCGCTCAGCGGTCCGCTGGTTGGCCTCGCGCTGCGCTGGGATCGAGAAACCCTCGTCGGTGTAGTCGGTCTCGGCCTGGGCCGTCGTGGACACCCGTAGGTAACTGACCGCCAGCTTGCGGCCAGCTGCGTGCTCCGGGAGCGGGGTGGCCGGATCGAACAGGATGCGCATGGTTGTCCTTGCGATGATGGGAAAGTACGCGGGCAACAAACCTGCCCGAAGGGAACGAGGCGGAGAGAGCGCGTGGCGCCCTGCGGAATCCGTCAACCTGATTGAGCCAGTGTTGTGTGAGAATTAGTTACCTGTCGGGTCTGGCTCCTGTGGCTGGTCGTCGTGCTCCGGGGGTCGGTTGATCCAGGCGGGTGCGGGGAGCTTCGGTGGGGTCGGGGGTCGGCGGACGAACCGTTCGGGATGGGCGGCGTAGGCGGCGT
>JADGHD010000347.1 GCA_019689615.1 Frankia sp.
GCCGGGAAACCCCCGGCCAGCAGTTCCGGCCTTCGGGCAAGTGCTAGCATAATGTATACGATCTGAGATCGCCACCGCTCGCGACCGACCACCGCCGCGGGTGCCGGGCCACGTCGGGCGCGCCGCCAGCCGCCAGCCGGCGGCCGGCCCGTCGGGAGCCCGCTGCCCGCCGGTAGCGGTGGCGGGCGCGCGGCCCGGCGACCGCCGGTACCACTTGCAGGCACGACGACAGTTCCGACGCGACGACACCGCCCCGGCGAGGCCGCCGGCGGCGTGGCAAGACCGAGACGAGGTGGAGCATGCGGCTGCGGGACTCCGAGTCGGACGCGAAGTTCCGCACGGAGGTACGCGCCTGGCTCGCCGAGAACCTCCCGGTTCTCGGCCCGCCGCCGCCCCCGGGTGACTGGGCGGCGAAGAAGGCCTATGACCAGCGCTGGCAGCGGATGCTGTTCGACGCCGGCTACGCGGGCATCGACTGGCCGGTGGAGTACGGCGGCCGCGGCGCGTCCGCGTCCGAGCAGCTGATCTTCCTGGCCGAGTCGGCCGCCGCCGGCGCCCCCGACCTCGGGGTGCACTTCGTCGGCCAGCTCCACGCCGGCCCGACCCTGATCGCCGAGGCCAGCCCACAGCAGCGGGCGTTCCACCTGCCGAAGATCCTGCGCGGCGAGTCGATCTGGTGCCAGGGCTTCTCCGAGCCGGGCTCCGGCTCCGACCTGGCGTCGCTGCGCACCCGCGCGGTCCGCGACGGCGACCACTACGTCGTGACCGGCAGCAAGATCTGGACGTCCTATGGCTTCGTCGCCGACTACTGCGAGCTGCTGGTCCGCACCGACCCGGACGCGCCGAAGCACCGCGGCATCAGCTGGCTGATCATGCCGATGGACCTGCCCGGCATCGAGGTCCGGCCGCTGCGCACGATCAACGGCGAGAGCGAGTTCGCCGAGATGTACCTCGACGAGGTGCGCATCCCGGTGGAGAACCTCGTCGGCAGGGAGAACGACGGCTGGCGGGTCGCCATGGTGACCTTCAGCTTCGAGCGGGGCACCGCGCTGGTCCGCGAGCTGCTCACCGCGATCACCATGGTCGACGAGCTGGCCACGCTGGCCAGGAGCCTCGGCCACGGCCCGGGCCGCACCGCCTGGGACGACGACGCGATCCGCCGGGAGATCGGCCAGGTCGCCGCCGAGCTGGACGCGATGTGGGCGCTGACCCGGCGCAACGTCACCCGCGCCGCCGGCGGCGGGGGAGTGCCACCGGCCGGCGGCTCCGCGTTCAAGCTGGCCTACTCCGAGGCGATCCACCACTTCGGCGAGGCCGCCATGAAGGTGCTCGAGCGCTACGCGATCAGCCTCGAGGACGTGCCGCTGACCGGCGGCGGGTCGCTGCCGGTGGGCCGGCACATCATGGAGCACCTGCACGCCTTCGCGATCAGCATCGGCGCCGGCACGTCCCAGATCCAGCGGAACATCCTCGCCGAGCGCGTCCTCGGCCTGCCAAGGGAGCGGTGAGCCAGCCGTGCACTTCGACCTGGACGAGGACGCCGTCGCCCTGCAGGCGACGGTGCGCGACCTGTGCGCCGAGCACTTCGACCTGGCCAGCACCCGGGAGTGGACCAGCGGGTCGAGCTTCGGCCGCGGCGCCTGGCGGGCGCTCGCCGAGCTCGGTGCGTTCACGATGACCCAGCCGGCCGAGCGCGGCGGGCTGGGCATGGGCGTCGCCGACGCCGGGCTGGTCTACCAGGTGCTCGGCGCCGAGCTGGTGCCCGGGCCGCTGGTCGACGCCGCCCTGGTCGCCGACCTGGACGAGGCCGTCGGCGCCGGCGAGCAGTTCGCCACCGTCCTCACCCGCCCGCCGGCCGGATCCGGCCCGCGGCGCGACGGCGGGCCGTGGGTCATCCCGTTCCTCGATCTCGCCGCGGACGTCTACGTCGTCGACGACGCCGGGGTGTGGCGGGTGCCGGCCAGCACGATCGATGCCCGGCCGGTGTCCAGGCCGCTCGACCCGGTGACCCAGCTGTGGCTGGCGGACACCGTCCCGGCCGGCGAGCAGGTCGGCGGGCCGGAGCTGGCCGAGGAGTGGCGCCGGCGCGGCTCGGTGCTCACCTCGGCGCTGCTCGCCGGCAACGCGACCCGCACCGTCGACCTGGCTGCCGCCTACGCCAGGCAGCGCGAGCAGTTCGGCCGGGTGATCGGCAGCTTCCAGGCGCTCAAGCACATGCTCGCCGACGCCTTCACCCGGGCCGAGGTCGCCAGGGTGGCCGTGGACGCGGCCGGCGTGGCGATCGACGACTCCGCCGCCGTCGGGGAAGAGGAGATCGCCGACCCGACCTTCAACCCGGTGCGGGCGATCGCCGGCGCCCGGGTGCTCGCGGCCAGGGCGGCGACCACCAACGCCAAGACCGCCATCCAGGTCCACGGCGGCATGGGCTTCACCTGGGAGACCACGATCCACCTGTTCCTGAAGCGGGCGTGGGTCCTGCAGAACGCGTTCACCACTCCCGAGGAGGCGGCCGACACGGTCGCGCACTCGCTGGCCGAGAGGAAGGCTTCGTGACCAGTTCGGCTGTCGTCGAGGGGACCGAGGGCGCGGGCGTCCCGCCCCAGGAGGTAACCCTCGACATCTCCGACGGGATCGCCACCATCACGCTGAACCGGCCGGACGCCGGCAACGCGATCACCGCGGCCCAGCGTGAGGCGATCATCGCCTGGCTGGAGCAGTTCAACGAGGACCCGACCGTGCGCTGCGTGGTCATCACCGGCACCGGCCGCTTCTTCTGCACCGGCGCGGACCTGCGCAACCAGGCCCCGCCGCCGCCCAGGCCGGCCGACATCCCGGAGAAGCTGGTCGGCGACGTCCGCCGGGCGATGCTGCGCGGGGCGATCCGGCTGATCCACGCGATCCTGGACTGCGAGAAGCCGGTCGTCGCCGCGGTCAACGGCACGGCGGCCGGGATCGGCGCGCACATCGCGTTCGCCTGCGACATCGTCATCGCCACCGAGAAGGCGAAGTTCATCGAGGTGTTCGCCCGGCGCGGGCTCGCCGCCGACGGCCTGGGCACCTGGCTGCTGCCCCGGCTGGTCGGCCTCACCCGGGCCCGCGAGCTGGTGCTGCTCGCCGAGGACGTGCCAGCCACCCGCGCGGCCGAGATCAACCTGATCACCCGGGCGGTCCCGGAGGACGCCTTCGCCGCCGAGGTCGCGGGCGTGGCCCGCAAGCTCGCCGAGGGCCCGACCCGGGCGCACTCCGCCAACAAGTGGCTGCTCAACCGGTCGCTGGACGTCGAACGGCACACCCTGGCCCAGGAGGAGGCCTGGATCGTCGACGTCATGTCGAACACGCACGACGCCGGCGAGGGCGTCGCCAGCTTCGTCGAGCGCCGCCCCACCCGCTTCCGCGGCTTCTAGCGCGTCAAGCGGCCCGAAGCGGCACCCAGACCCTCGCTGGCGCGGGAAGGGTCGTCCTTTGCGCGCCTCCCGCGGCATCCCCTCGTACTGATGGAGGTCCCCGAATGCCCGAGCTGCGGCACGTCGACTGGTCGCGGCTGTTCTCCCCGCGGACTGTCGCCGTCGTCGGCGCGTCCGACACCGAGGGCAGCCAACAGCGGGCGCAGTGGACGCAGGTGCGGGAGCGGCTGTCCGCCCGCGGCGCCGAGGTCTTCCCGGTGCACCCGAAGAAGCCCGAGATCCTCGGCGTCCGCGCGTACCCGAGCGTCAGCGCGCTGCCGGTCGACCCGGACCTGGTGATCGTGCTGGTCCGCGACCCGCTGCCGGTCGTCGAGGAGGCGGTGAACCGCGGGGCCGGGTTCGTCGTCGTGTTCTCCGCCGGCTTCAGCGAGCTGAGGACCGCCGAGGGCCTGGCAGCGGAGGCGAAGCTCCGGGAGCTGGCCTCCGGCAACACCCGGGTGCTCGGGCCGAACACGAACCTCAACATCTTCGAGCCGTGGCCGCCGGACGCGCCCAGCCGCAAGAAGCTCGCCATCATCACCCAGTCCGGCTACCAGGGCCGGCCGATCACCCAGGCGCAGGCGCTCGGCGTCGGCATCGAGCTGTGGGCGACGATCGGCAACGAGGCCGACCTGGAGTGGGCGGACTTCGCCGGCTACCTGGCGGCCAACCGGCCGGACATCGGCGCGATCGCCACCTACGTCGAGGGCTTCAAGGACGGCGACACGTTCATGCTGGCCGCCGACGCCTGCGCCCAGGCCGGCATCCCGATCGTCGCGATCAAGGTGGGCCGCAGCGAGGAGGGCCAGAAGATGGCCGCCGCGCACACCGGCCACCTCACCGGCCCGGACGCGGTCCACGACGCGGTGTTCGACCAGTACGGCGTGATCCGGGTCGACGACCTCGACGAGGTCATCGAGATCTCGGGCATGTTCTGCCAGACCGGGCTGGTCCCGGGTGACGGCGGGATCGCGGTGTACGCGATGTCCGGCGGCACCGCCTCCCACGTCGCCGACCTGTTCGGCGCGGCAGGGGTGAAGCTGCCGCGTTTCGAGCAGTCGACGATCGACGCGCTTGGCGAGTACATCCCGTGGTTCCTGCGCCGGGACAACCCGGTGGACTCCGGCGGCGCCATCACCGCCCGCCCGGAGAACCGCAAGGTGCTCGAGCTGATGCTCGCCGACCCGAACGTCGACGTGCTGTTCGCCCCGATCACCGGCGTGTTCCCGGGGATGAGCGACGCGCTCGCCCGCGACCTGGTCGCCATGCACCGGAAGTTCCAGGCCGGCGAGGGCAAGCCGGTGGTCGCGGCGTGGATCTCGCCGATCCGCGACGACGCCTACCGGTCGCTGTGCGAGGCCGGCGTCCCGGTCTTCCACTCGTTCACCGCTGCCGTCCGCGGCCTCGGCGAGCTGGGCCGCTACTCCCGGTTCGTCCGCGGCTACCGCAGCCCGTTCGACGCGTCGCTGCCCAGCCTCCCGCCGGCGGCCGAGCGGGCGAGCGCGGCCAGCGCCGCGCGCGAGCTGATCGCCGCCGCGACCGGCCCGACGCTCAACGAGGTCGACTCCAAGAAGCTGCTGGCCAGCTACGGCATCCCGGTCGCGGCCGAGCGGGTGGCGACCTCGGCCGACGAGGCGGTGGCCGCGGCCGGCGAGTTCGGCTTCCCGGTCGTCATGAAGATCGTCTCGGCGGGCATCGCGCACAAGTCCGACCTGGGCCTGGTGGCGGTCGGCGTCGGCGACGAGGAGTCGGTGCGCGCCACCTACGACCGGCTCGTCGCCACGGCGAAGTCCGCGGCGCCGGAGGCGAAGGTCGACGGCGTGCTGGTCGCCCAGCAGGTGACCGACGCGGTGGCCGAGGTGATCCTGGGCCTGTCGCACCAGCCGCCGTTCGGCCCGACCATCACGTTCGGCCTCGGCGGGGTGTTCACCGAGGTGTTCGCGGACGTGGCCTTCGCCGTCCCGCCGTTCGACGCCGGCCGCGCCCGCAGGATGATCGAGTCGACCAGGGGCGTGAAGCTGCTGCGCGGCACCCGTGGTCGCCCGGCCGGCGACATCGAAGCCCTGGTCGACGTGGTGATGCGGCTGCAGTCGCTCGCCGTCGACCTGCGCGCCGCGATCTCCGAACTGGACATCAATCCGATCATGGTCCGGCCGGCCGGCAGGGGCGTCGTCGCCGTGGACGCCCTGGTCGTGCCCACCAGCGCCGTCCCGGCCGCGGCGCACTGACCGGGCCGGTCCGCCGGCAGCACAGTCGGGCGGGCCCGCGGGAGCAGCCAGGC
>JADGHD010000348.1 GCA_019689615.1 Frankia sp.
GCGGACAGCGGGCCTCGGGTGTAGTAGGGACCGCCGGGCGGGGTGGCGGTGGCCGCCGGGACGGGCGTTGCCGGGGCGGCCCGCAGCTCCCTGCGCCGCGCCGCGGCCCGGTCGACGGCGGCGCGCTCGGCCGCGAGCACCGCGCCCGGATGGACGGGCGGCCAGGCGGTGGATGGCTGGCCGGTGCCGACGGCCACCAGCGCCGCCGCCAGCAGCATCCCGGCGAGCGCCCCGGCCGCCAGCCGCGCCCAGCCCACCGTTCGCCAACGGCGGGAAAGCCCCAGCCCATCCGCCGTCCGCCGCACCAACGCACCTTCTCCTTCACGGGGCGTGTCTGTCTACGCTGTGTGCACCCGTCCCACTGGGGTGCCGCTCACACCCGGGGGACGCGGGCCGACCCAGTGACCCAGCGCCGCCGGACCAGCCGACGCCGCTTGATGAGGAGATCGTCCCGTGCCCGAATCGCGCCGCCGCAAGCCGAAGAAGGAACCGGTCCGCCTCGCCACGACCACGGCGCCAGCCAAGCGGGCGCCGTCGCCGCCGTGGTTCGGCGCGCTGATCCTGGCCTTCTTCCTGATCGGCATCGCCTACCTGCTCATCTACTACTTCTCCAACGGCGGCGTGCTCGGCATGGACGCCCTGGGCGGGTGGAACATCCTGATCGGCTTCGGCTTCATCGTCATTGGGCTCGGGGTGGCCACCCAGTGGCACTAGCCGGCCGCACGCCAAGCGCCTGGCAGAGCCGCCGCCGCAGGTGAGGAGGACCGGAGCGAACCACGCCGCCCGGATTTGTCCACAACCGTTGTCCACACGTGTGGATAGACCATCGACCGGGGCGAAGCCGACAGCGGGGTCACACCTGGCGCCGCTGACGCTCGGCCAACCGGGAGCGCGGCGGGCCGGGCTTCATAGCATGGCGGCGTGGCGAGGCTGGAGGTGGCGCGCGGCCGGGTCGAGGTCGTGCTGAGCCAGAAGGAACGGATCGCGGCGCTGCGGGGCGACGTGTCGGCGGCGCTCGGTGAGGTCGCGGACGTCCGGGTATCGGCCCATCCCTTCGGCGAGCTGCGCGGCATCCGGGCGCCCGGCACCGGCGTGCCCGGGATCATCGCGCTGGGCACGTGGCGACACCGCGGCGGCAAGGACTTCGTGGCCATCTACCGGGGCCGGCCCGCCGTCGTGGTCGAGCTGCGGCCGGGCAGCGAGTTCGAACGGCTGATCGTCGCGGCCGAGGACCCGGACCGCACGATCGAGGCCATCCGCTCGGCGGCAGCCCCCGCATCCTGATCAGGTCGAGGGCAGCGGGCGGGCGTACGCCTCGGCGTCCTCGGCGCGGATGACGTACATGACCGCGGTGATCAGGGCCAGGTGGGTGAACGCCTGCGGGAAGTTCCCCAGGTGGCGGCCGGTCGCCGGGTCGACCTCCTCGGCGAACAGGTCCAGCGGGCTCGCCATCGACAGCAGCCGCTCGCACAGCTGCCTGGCCCGGCGCAGCTCCCCGATCTCCACCAGCGCGGACACCAGCCAGAACGAGCAGATCAGGAAGGCGCCCTCGGTGCCGCCCACCCCGTCGTCGGTCTCCTCGGTGCGGTAGCGCAGCACCAGCCCGTCGACGGTCAGCTCGTCGGCGATCGTGAGCACGGTCGCCTTGACCCGGTCGTCCGACGCCGGCAGGAACCCGAGCAGCGGGACCAGCAGCGCGGAGGCGTCCAGCGACCGCGAGCCGTAGTACTGGGTGAACACCCCGCGCTCGTCGACGCCGTTCGCGCAGACGTCGGCGTGGATCTCCTCGGCGATCGTCTTCCACCGGGCGGCGGCATGCAGGTCACCGCGCATCTGCGCGAGCCGGCGGGCCCGGTCGAGGGCCACCCAGCACATCATCTTCGACGTGGTGAAGTGCCGCGGCTCGCCGCGCATCTCCCAGATGCCCTGGTCCGGTTCCCGCCAGTGGTCGGCCGCCGCGTCGGCGAGGCGGACCAGCACCGGCCACAGCCGCTCTGACAGGTAGTCCCGCGACTTCGTGTGCAGGTAGACCGAGTCCAGCACGGTCCCCCAGACGTCGTGCTGGCGCTGCTTGTGGGCATCGTTGCCGATCCGGACGGGGCTGGCGCCGTCGTAGCCGGAGAGGTGGCCGAGGACCTGCTCGTCCAGCTCGGACTCGCCGCCGACCCGGTACATCACCTGGATGTCGCCGTGCTCCTCGCAGACGTCAGCGATGAACGAGAAGAAGTCGTTCGCCTCGTAGTCCAGCCCGAGCGTGTACAGGCCCCACAGCGCGAACGTCGAGTCCCGGATCCAGCTGTAGCGGTAGTCCCAGTTGCGCTGGCCCTTCGGGGTCTCCGGCAGCGACGTGGTCGCGGCGGCGAGCAGCGCGCCGGTCGGGGCGTAGGTCAGCCCCTTGAGCGCGAGCGCGCTGCGCTGCAGGTAGCGCCGCCAGGGATGGTCCGGGAACATCCCGCGGGACAGCCACTGCCGCCAGAACTCGGTGGTGCTCTCGACCGCCGCCCGCGCCTGCGCGTAGGTGCTCGGCAGCAGCGGGTCGTGCGCCCGCCAGGTGAGCGCGACGAACGCGGTGTCGCCCTCCTTGAGGTTCGTGCGCACCAGCGCCCGCCGGCCGTCCAGGCCGAGCCGCAGGTCGGTGCGCAGCCGCAGGGTCACGCCGGTGGTGGCGTTGTGGATGATCCCGGTCGAGTAGCCGTCGCCCTCGTACTCCCAGGACTCCGGCCGGCGGCCGTAGTCGAAGTTCGGCTCGCAGATCAGGCTGAGGTCGACCTGGCCATGCTCGCAGCGCGCGGTCCGCAGCAGCACGTGCTCGGCGTCCCAGTCCATCGGGGTGCGGCGGTGCGTCTTGGAGCGGGCGGCCGTGCGGTGCCACCGGTTGACGACCAGGCAGTCCGTCACGATCAGCCAGCCGTTCGGCGTCTGCCAGGTCGTCTCCATGATGTTGGTGCCGGGCAGGTAGCGCCGTCCGGCCGGAATCGTGATCCGCTCCGGGCCGAACCGGAAGCCGCCAGCGCCACGATCCAGGATCGAACCGAACACACTGGGCGCGTCCGGGCGCGGCACGCACATCCACTCGACGTTGCCACTCGGCGCCACCAGGCAGGACGTCTCGCAGTCGGAGAGGAACGCGTACTCGGCGATCGGCGGGAACGGGCTGCCCCCGACCCGGCGTGTCGGAGAGTGTGCCACCGTGTCCCCCCTGTTCCGGGCCCCGTCGGGCCACCACCGTCGCTCATTGTATTGAAATCGACAGCGTATGGTAATCGCCGCAGCTCGGACGGGTAGTGGGGGCGCTGTGCCCGGGCGGTTCCAGGCACGGTCCCGCCACGTCCGGCATGACCGAGCGCAGCGTGTCTCTTACCCAGCACGGCTGAGACAGGTCAGTACCCTGTCTCTCCGCAACCGTCGAGGGAGACCGCATGTCCGGTTGGATCCACGGGGTTGAGGGTCCCGACCAGGCGCTGGCGGCCGGCCCTCCCTCGTCGTTCCCCTGTCCAACGGCCGGCAGGACCGCCGCCCCCGCGGCCGCCAGGCCAACGGCGCCGGGGCCCATGCCTCCAGGGCCCGTGACCCCGGCGTCGGCGCCGCCTGTCGCCGTGCCGCCCGTCGCCGTGCCGGCTGCGGCAGTGCCGGCTGCGGCCGTGCCGCCCGTGGCCGTAGCGCCTGAAGCTGTGGCGCCTCGGGCCGTGCCGCCTGGGGCTCTGCCGCCTGGGGCCGTGGCGCTCGGGGCCGTGGCGCCTGGGCCCGTGCCAGCCGGGCCGGGCGCGGCGGACAGCGAGGCCGGGCGCGGCGGCGCGGCGGGCGCCGCGGCCGAGCCGGGGCGCGCCCAGCCGGTGATGATGCTCATCCAGTTCGACTCGGCCCGGCCGATCCCGGTGTCGCAGCTGTCCCGCAGCCAGGAAGGGGTGCCGCGGCCGGTCGGCCCGCTGCGCCCGGTCGAGCAGGTGGGCGGGGCTCCCCCGCCAGGGGTCGGCCCCGGGCTCGGCGGCTTCCGCCCGCCGGGCGCTCCGGGCGAGCTGCCCAAGCCGAGCGGGATCATCGACGCGCTGGCCGGGGGCACCAGCCACCGCCGGGTGGACCGGCGGTTCGCGCTGCAGCTCGTGCTCGGCTGGCCGGAGGCGCCGGCCGCGGCCCGGGCGACGCGGGCGTTCCTGGTCGAGGCGGTCCAGTTCGCCGTGCGCCAGGGCGTCACCCAGTTCGTCGACCTCGGCTCCGGGACCCGCCCAGCCAACGCGGTGCACGTCGTCGCGCTGCGGGCGGCGCCGGCGAGCCAGACCGTCTACGTCGAGCCGGAGCCGGCCGTGGTCGCCCGCGCGCTGCCCTGGCTGCCGGCCCGCGGGGCCACCGTGATCAACGCGGACCCGCGGCATCCCGCACAGGTGTTCGCGCACCCGCGGCTGCGCGCCCGGCTCGACCTCACCCGGCCGGTCGCGGTCGTCGCGGTGCCCGCCCTGCCGACCGTCGCCGACGACGAGGACCCGCGCGCCGTGCTGGCCGGCTACCACGCCGCGCTCGCCCCCGGCAGCCTGCTGATCTTCGTCGCGCTGGCTGACGAGGGCACCGCGCGTGGGCTCGGCCCGGAACTGACGCGCGCCGGCCTGCCCGGCGGCCAGCGCCCGCACGCGCGGATCGTCGGCATGCTCCGCGACTGGACGCCGCTGGCACCCGGCCTCGTCCCGGTGGACGAGTGGCAACCGCCGGACGAGCCGGCGAAGGCCAGCCTCGGCCGCCTGCCGGTGTACGCGGCCGTGAGCCGCCGCTGACGGCGCCGCCGGCCGGAACCGCCGGCGAGCAGCCGGGGCCCGCCTACGCCAGACCTGCGCGGCGCTACAGCACGCCGTTGGTGATGGCCTGGGTCTTCAGGACGGCGCCGAGGACCAGCAGGCCGATGAGCGCGGCGGTGCCGGCGGCCTGCAGGATGACCCGGCGGGCCGGGACGTAGCTGTAGAGCAGGCCCATAAGGACGCCGACGCCGAGGCCGCCCAGATGCCCCCACTTGTCGACGTTGGGGATCAGGAACGTGATAACCAGGTTCAGCCCGACGACTATGACGATCTGGCGGGTATCCACCCGCAGCCGCCGGGCGATGATGTAGTACGCCGCGAAGAACGCGAAGATCGCGGTGGACGCGCCTACCGAGAACGTGTTGATGCCGTTCATCAGGTAGCTCAGCGTGTTGCCGCCGATCGCTCCGGCCAGGAACAGCACCAGCAGCCGGGCCCGGCCGAGTACCGCCTCGAGCTGCGTGCCGAGCAGGTACAGCGCGTAGACGTTGAACAGGATGTGCAGCACGCTGCCGTGCAGGAACGCGGCGGTCACGAGCCGGTAGTACTCGTCGTTGCCGGCGATGCCGATCAGGTGTCCCTGGTCGATCCGCAGCCCGATCAGCGCGAAGTCGATCGTGAAGTCGTTGGCCCGGGTGCTGCGCCCCAGGCCGGGCAGGCCCTGCAGGAAGTAGGCGATCACGCAGATCGCGGCGAGGACCTTTGTCACGACGCCGGACGAGGCCGCGCCCGCACCGCCGAGCGCGCCGCGCGCCGCCCGCTGCGGCACCTGCGCGCCGCCCTCGTCCGGGCAGTGGAAGCCGACGGCAGCCGGCCGCATGCACTCCGGGCAGATGGGCCGGTTGCAGCGCTGGCAGGAGACGTAGGCCTCGCGGTTCGGGTGCCGGTAGCAGACCGCAGGCCCGGCCGAGCCGGACGGGCCGGGCGCGCCGCCGGGGG
>JADGHD010000349.1 GCA_019689615.1 Frankia sp.
GACGGCCGCCGAGGCGCTGCGCCGGATCCCGGCCGCGGCGCCGGACGTCGCCGTACTCGACGCCCGGATCGAGGACGGCAGCGGCATCGACGTCTGCCGCGAGATCCGTTCCTCCCACCCGGAGATCGGCTGCCTCATCCTGACGTCCTACGACGACGACGAGGCGCTCTTCTCAGCGATCATGGCGGGCGCGGCCGGCTACCTGCTCAAGCAGATCAAGGGCACGGACCTGATCGGCGCGGTCCGCACGATCGCGGCCGGGCGCTCCCTGCTCGACCCGGCCGTGACCCAGCGGGTGCTCGCCAGGCTGCGGCAGGGCCCGACCGAGGACCCCAAGCTCGCCAGCCTCGGCGCCCGTGAGCGGGAGATCCTCCTCCTCATCGCCGAGGGCCTGACCAACCGCCAGATCGCCAGCCGCGTGCACCTGTCGGAGAAGACCGTAAAGAACTACGTCTCGTCGATCCTGGAGAAGCTGGACCTGACCAGCCGCACCCAGGCCGCCGTCTTCGCCACCAAGCTGCGGGACTAGTCGGAGCTGCGGGACTAGTCGGACGGTCGCACGCGGGCGCGCTGCCCGCCCTGCCCCGAGCCAGGCGGCCGAGCGAGTCAGGTGGCCGAGCCCGGCGGCGTGGACCGGGCCAGTCGCACCAGACCGGGCGCGCGGCCGGCGATGCCCGGGCCGCCCGCGCGGGTGCGGTCGCCGTCGCGTGGGCAGTGCTGGAGTAGGACGCCCTCAACTGCGGGGCCAAACGTCCCGTGCGGCGGCAACCTCCGGCGGTCGCCGCGCCGGCCGGGATCCGCGAAGGTGGGAAGACGGGCCGGCCGCCCCTGGGCGCCGGAGTCGACAGCCCCTGCGGGAGTGATGATGCCAGTGCGGAACGGGGTTACCGCCAGCGGTCTCGCCGAGCTGGTTGCCGACCAGATCAACCCGCTCGAGACCGTTGAGACGCACACGGCCACCCTGTTCTTCACTGCCGACCGGGTCTACAAGCTCAAGAAGCCGGTAAACCTGGGCTTTCTCGACTTCAGCACCCCAGAGGCCCGCCTTGCCGCCTGTAAGGCGGAGGTCCGGCTCAACCACCGGCTCTCCCCGGACGTCTACCTCGGCGTCACCGAGGTCCGGGACGACATGGGCCTGGTGCGCGACCACATGGTCGTCATGCGCCGCCTGCCCGCCCAGCGCCGCCTGTCCACGCTGGTCCGCCGGCGTCTGCCGATCAACGCGGAGCTGCGCGCGCTGGCCCGGCTGCTGGCCGCGTTCCACGAGCGATGTGAGACCTCACCCGAGATCAGCAAGGCCGGCAGCCAGGAGGTCCTCGAGGGGCTGTGGCACGAGGGCATCGCCGGCGTCGCCCCGTTCCGGGGCAGCGTGCTCGACCCGGACACGGTCGACGAGACCGGCCGGCTGGCCCTGCGCTACCTCGCCGGCCGCGGCCCGCTGCTGACCAGCCGGCAGGAGGCCGGCCGGATCCGCGACGGCCACGGCGACCTGCTCGCCGACGACATCTACTGCCTGCCGGACGGGCCGCGGGTGCTCGACTGCATCGAGTTCGACCAGCGGCTGCGGGTCGGCGACGTGCTCGGCGACGTCGCGTTCCTGGCGATGGACCTCGAGCGGCTGGGCGCCGCTGACGACGCCGAGCGGTTCCTCGCCTGGTACCGCGAGTTCTCCGGGGAGAACCACCCGCCGTCCCTGGAGCACCTCTACATCGCCTACCGCGCGTTCGTCCGGACGAAGATCGCCTGCATCCGGCACAGCCAGGGCGACCCGGACGCCGCGGGGAACGCCAGCCGGCTCGCCCGGATCGCGCTGAACCACCTGCGCCGTGGCCGGTCCCGGCTGGTCCTCGTCGGCGGCCTGCCCGGGACCGGGAAGTCGACGCTGGCCCGCCACCTCGCCGGTGAGGGCGATGGCTGGGTACTGCTGCGCTCCGACATCGTCCGCAAGGAACTGGCAGCCATCCCGCCCGACGCCCACGTCGACGCCGGCATCGACAGCGGGATCTACAGCGCGGACGCGACCGAGGCCACCTACGCCGAGCTGCTCCGCCGCGCCGAGCACGCGCTCGTCCACGGCGAAAACGTGATCATCGACGCCTCCTGGACCAGCGGACGGATGCGGGCCCAGGCCAGGCGGCTGGCCGAGCAGACCAGCGCCGACCTGTTGGAACTGCGCTGCGTCGCCTCGCCCGCGCTCGCCGCCGCCCGGATCGCCCGCCGCCAGGACGCCGGTGACGACCCGTCGGACGCCACCCCGGCGGTGCACCGCGCGATGGCCGCCCGTGCCGACCCCTGGCCGACGGCGATCGACATCCACACCGCCGTCCCGATCGCCGAGACCGTCGCCGCCGCCCGTCGCCACATCGCCTGACCGACCGTCCGCGAGGCCCCTGCCCCCGGCCCTGCCTGACCTGGCATCGCCTGGCCCGGCCGCTGGCCCCACGCCCGGGGCAATGGCGCGGCCGGTCAGGACCGTACGATCGGAAACGGTCTTCGTGTGGCCGGCGGGCGGTGCCGACGGCCTCGGTGAGGGGAGCCGCGATGGCCTCGACGCTCGCCGCTGGCGCGGAGAACCCCACCCAGGCCCGGATCCTGCGCTACCTGCGGGACGGCGGGCCGCTGTCCCGGGTGGAGCTGGCCGAGCGGATCGGCACGTCCCGGACGACGATCGCCACCGAGGTGACCCGGCTGACCGAGCTGGGCCTGGTGGACGACATCGGCCCCGGCGCGTCCCGCGGCGGCCGGCGGGCCAACCTCGTCGACCTGGCCGGCCGGCTGCGCTTCGTCGGCATCGACGTCGGCGCCACCTCGCTGACCGTCGGCGTGACCGACGGCCGGCTGCAGGTCCTCGTCCAGCGCGAGGAGGACCTCGACGTCCGCCGCGGCCCAGAGCACGTGCTCGGCCGCGCGCTGGAGCTGACCCGCAAGCTGCTCGCCGAGCAGCACCTCACCCGCCCGGCCGGGCTCGGCATCGGCCTGCCCGGCCCGGTGAACTTCCACACCGGCACCCCCGTCGCCCCGCCGATCATGCCCGGCTGGGACGGCTACCCGGTGCGCGACGTGCTCGCCCGCGAGCTCGGCTGCCACGTGATCGTGGACAACGACGTCAACGCGATGGCGCTGGGTGAACTGCACGCCGGCGTCGCCCGCTCGGCCAGGGACTTCCTCTTCGTCAAGATCGGCACGGGGATCGGCTGCGGGATCGTCGTCGACGGCCGGCTCTACCGCGGCGTCGACGGCTGCGCCGGCGACATCGGCCACATCCAGGCCGAGGAGTCCGGCCCGGTGTGCGCCTGCGGCAACTCCGGCTGCCTCGAGGCGTTCTTTGGCGGCGCCGCCCTGGCCAGGGACGCGGCCGCCGCCGCCCGCTCCGGCCGCTCCCCCGAGCTCGCCGCGATCGCCGCAGCCACCGCCGCCCCGCTCACCGCCGCCGACGTCGGCACCGCCGCCCGCCACGGCGACCACGCCGCCCTCGCGCTGATCCGCGACGGCGGCCGGCGCGTCGGCACGGTGCTCGCCGGCCTGGTCTCGTTCTTCAACCCAGGGCTCGTCGTCATCGGCGGCGGCGTCGCCCGCCTCGGCCACGTGCTCCTGGCCGAGATCCGCGGCGTGGTCTACCGCCGCTCCCTCCCGCTGGCCACCGGCAACCTCCCGGTCGTCCTCACCGAACTCGGCGACGCCGCCGGCGTCATCGGCGCCGCCCGCCTGGCCAGCGACGTCCTCTACTCCTCGGACGCCTGACCCGTCCGCGAGCCCGCTGATCCGGGCCCCGCCCGGCCGTGGCCTCTCCGTCTGGCACTTTCGTCAATGACTTTGAAACTTGCGTCGCCAACGTCTTGACCTAGCTCCGCGATCTCTCTAACTTGGCTCCAGGCCGATCGAAGCCCGAGAGATGGACGCAGATCATGGGCTCGCCGATGGACAAAGATTCCGACTCCGAGTTAGAAGTCGCCGCCGACGGTCAGCCGGAACCACTCCTCACCGTCTCCGGCGTCGTCAAGCAGTTCCCGGGGGTCCGCGCGCTGGACGGGGTTGACCTGACGGTGCGCGCCGGTGAGGTGCACTGCCTGCTCGGCCAGAACGGGGCCGGCAAGTCCACGCTGATCAAGGTGCTGTCCGGGGCGCACCAGCCCGACGCCGGCACGATCCGCTGGCGCGGTGCCGAGGTCACGCTGCCCACCCCGACCGCGGCGACCCGGCTCGGCATCGCCACCATCTACCAGGAGCTCGACCTGGTCGACGGGCTCTCGGTGGCCGACAACATCTTCCTGGGCCACGAGCTGGCCCGCGCGGGGCTGTCGCGGCGGCGGGCGATGAACGAGGCGGCCCGGGCGCTGCTCGCCCGGCTCGGCCACGCCGACATCCCGGTCACCCGCGAGGCCGGCCAGCTCTCGGCCGCCGGCAAGCAGGTGGTCAGCATGGCCCGGGCGCTGTCCTACGACGCCCGACTGATCATCATGGACGAGCCGTCGGCCGTGCTCGACGCCGACGAGGTCGACAACCTCTTCCGGCTGATCCAGGAACTGACCGCGAACGGCGTCGCCGTCATCTACATCTCCCACCGGCTCGCCGAGATCCGCCGGATCGGCGACCGGGTGACGGTGCTGAAGGACGGCCGCACGGTCGCCCGCGGGCTGCCGGCCCGCACGACTCCCACCGACAAGGTCATCCGGCTGATGACCGGCCGGGCGATCGAACACGCGTTCCCGCCACGGGTCGGCCCGGCCCCGGACGCGCCCCAGGTGCTGCGGGTCGACGGCCTCGGGCGGCCGGGCGAGTTCAGCGACATCTCGTTCAGCGTGCGGGCCGGGGAGGTCGTGGGGCTGGCCGGGCTCGTCGGCTCCGGCCGCTCGGAGATCCTCGAGACCATCTACGGCGCCCGCCGGGCCGCCACCGGCGAGGTCGTCGTCGGCGGCAGACGGTTGCGCCGCGGCTCGGTCGGCGCCGCGGTCGCCGCCGGCGTTGGGCTGTGCCCGGAGGAGCGCAAGAGCCAGGGCCTGCTGCTGGACACGCCGGTCTACCGCAACATCACGCTGGCGACGATGGCCCGGTTCGCCGCCGGGCCGTTCACCAGGGACGGGCAGGAAGCGGCGGCCGCCGGCGAGCAGGCCCGGGCGCTCGACATCCGCCCGCCCGGGGTGAACCGGCCGGTGCGCACCCTGTCCGGCGGCAACCAGCAGAAGGTCGTGCTGGCCCGCTGGCTGCTGCGGCAGTGCCGGGTGCTGCTGCTCGACGAGCCGACCCGCGGCGTCGACGTCGGCGCCCGCGACGAGATCTACCAGCTCATCCGCCGGCTGGCCCGGTCAGGCGTCGCCATCGTCCTGGTCTCCAGCGAGGTGCCCGAGGTGATCGGGCTGGCCGACCGGGTGCTGGTGATCGCGGCCGGCCGCCTCGTCCGCACGGCGCCCGCGACCGACATCACCGAGTCGCAGGTCCTGGACCTGGTCATGGAGGAGGGACGGGCCGCGTGAACGAGCCGGGTACGACCGAGGCCCCGGCCCCGGCCGCAGGGGGAGCCGGCGCCGCGGCACAGGCGGCGGGCGCCGCGCCGACAGCCCAGGCCGAGCCCGCCGCGGGAGCCCGTGCGGCCGCGGGGGCCGGTGCGGCCGCGGGAGCCGAGACCACGGCGGGAGCCGGGGCCGCCGCGGGAGCCGAGGCGGCCGCGAACGCGATCGGCACCGGGGCACGCTCCGGCGT
>JADGHD010000350.1 GCA_019689615.1 Frankia sp.
CCGCCGTCCCCGTCCGCGCTCCCCCGGGCGAGCGCCCGCCCCGCAGGCGGGCCCGCTTCTGGAGAACGACCGGCCGCGGCGGGCCCGGCTCGCCGCGGCCGGCCTCGCGCTCGCCGGGCTGCTCCTGCTGCTGCTCGGCGCCACCGGCTGCGCCGGCACCGGCGAGCGGCGCGGCGACGGGCCGCCGCCCGGCGCGACCGGCGTACCCGACGAGCTGGTGTTCGAGGCGCCGACGACGGACGGCGGGACGCTCGCCGGTCCCACCCTCGTCGGCACGCCGGTGGTGCTGTGGTTCTGGGCGCCGTGGTGCCCGATCTGCCGCGGCGAGGCGCCCGAGATCGCCCGCGCGCTGGACCGCTACGGCACCCAGGTGCGCTTCGTCGGCGTCGCCGGGCTCGGCACCGTCGAGGAGGTCCAGGCCTTCATCACCGAGACCGGCCTGACCGGGTTCCCCCACCTGATCGATGTGGACGGGCGCCTGTGGGCCGGGTTCGGGGTGACGCAGCAGCCAGCGCTCGCGTTCGTGACCGCCGACGGGACCGTCGACACCTTCCAGGGCCGGATGTCCGAGCTGGAGCTCAACCACTACCTCGGCAAGCTCGTCGGCGAGGTCTGAGGCCGCCGACCGCGCCGCCCGCCGCCGATGTCCGCCACCCCGTACGCGCTGGCGCTGGCCGCTGGGCTCGTCGCCGCGGTCAACCCGTGCGGCTTCGCGCTGCTGCCCGGCTACGTCTCCCTGGTGGTCGCCGACCCTCGGGGCCGCCCGGGCCGGCCGCAGACGTCGGCACCGCCGGCCGGGCGCGCCGGCTGGGGTGGGCGGCTGGTGGCGCTGCGCCGGGCCGCGGCGATGACGGCGGCGATGACCGGCGCGTTCGTCGCCGTGTTCGGCCTGTTCGGGCTGGCGGTCACGCCACTGGCGCTGTCGGTCGGGCGCTTGCTGCCCTGGGCCACCGTCGTCGTCGGCGTCGGCCTGGCCGCCGTGGGCGCGGCCATGCTTGCCGGCTGGCACGGGCCGCGCGGCCGGCTGCCGGTACCCCGCCTGGTCAGGGCCGTCGGCGGGACGCTGTGGTCGGTGGCGGGGTACGGCGTGACGTACGCGGTGGCGTCGCTGTCCTGCGCCATCGGCCCGTTCCTCGCCGTGACCACGGCGACGTTCTCCTCGGCTGGGCTGTTCGCCGGCGTCGCCGTCTTCGGCTGCTACGCCGCCGGGATGGGGCTGGTGGTCGCCGTCGTCACCGTAGCCGGCGCGCTCGCCCGCGACGGCGTCGCCCGCTGGCTCGGCCGCTGGCGGCGCCACCTCGACCGCCTCGGCGGCCTGCTGCTGCTCGCCGCCGGCGGCTACGTCACCTACTACGGCGGCTACGAGCTGCGCCTGCTGCACGCCGGCCCGGCCAGCGACCCGGTCATCGCCGCCGCCACCGCGGTCCAGGGAGCCATCAGCCGCTGGGTCGACCAGACGGGAGCCGTCCGCCTGCTCGCCGCGTTGGCCGCCCTCGTCGCGCTGCCGCTGCTCGCGGCCGGCGGGCGCCGGTGGCGGTGGCACGTCCGGCTGACCGGCGGCCCCGGGGCGGACGAGCTGGTCCGAGGAATGGGTGACGGTCACCGGCGGGAAGACGCGGGGCCGGACCCGCCGACGGCCGCCGACGCGCCGCCCGGATGAGGGTGGCACGCCGACGGCCGTCGGGAGCTCAGGGCGTGCTTGCCAGCAACTCGCCGCACCACTGCGTGGCCTGGCCGTCGTCCGGCAGCTGCACCTGCCAGGACTGGCCGGCCTCGTCCACGGTGACGAACGAGTAGCACAGGTTGGGCCGGCCCCGGTTGTCGCGCAGGCTGATCGGGCCGGGCACCAGGCCGCCCGCGTCATAGTCCGTGACCTGGCGAAGGTTGCTGATGAAGCTCTCCCGGGTCGGGCAGGGCCCGGCGACCCGCAGGCCGTGCAGGAACAGGTCCGCCGAGATGTAGGAGACGACCGCGAGCTCGCTGTCAGGGTCGGACATCTCCGGGCTGAAGCGCGCCATGGCCTCGCGGAAGGACGTGATCGCCGGGGTCTCCGCCTCGAACGGCGTGTAGTTGAGCCAGACGGTGAGCCCGGCCAGGGCCGCGCCATACTCCTGCAGGAGCTGCCGGCCGTAGCCGCTCGGGCTGATGATGACCTTGAGGGCGTCGCCCCCACCGGACTGGCGCAGCGCGGCCAGCACCGACGCCAGGCTGCTGTTCGCCACCGTGGCGACCAGGACGTCGGCGCCGCTCGCCCTGATGTCGGCGGCCACGCGCGCCGGGCTGCTCGACCCGGCCGTGAAACCGAACCGGCCGACCGTGTCGATGCCCTGGCTGGCGAGGCTCGCCCTGACCTGCTCGGCGATCTGCGCCGACGCCGAGCCGGCGAAGCCGTCCTCGAGGATGGCCGCCCTGGTCCCGCCACGCGCCTTCACGAACTTCCCGAACGTCGAGACCGGCTCGTTCGCGGTGAACGTGTACGAGAAGGCGAACATGTTGTCGTGGTGGTTCCACACCTCCTCGGCGGTGATACCGACCACCGGCACATTGTTGGCGGCCAGGTAGTCAGCCGACCCGGTTGCCGTCGCGGTCAGCTCGATGACGCCGAGAACGTCGCTGCGCTCGACCAGGTCCTGCGCGGCACTCAGGTTCCCGGACTGGCTGCTGGCGTCGTCGCGCACGATCAGTTCGATCTTTCGGCCGTTGACGCCCCCGGCATCGTTCTCGACGCCGATCCGGGCGTTGACGCCGCTGCGTACGGGGACGAACGCGGCGCGCAGATTGCCGCTGTCCGGGAAGATCAGCCCGACGCGGATCGTGTCACCGGAGACGCCGGGCGCGGGTGGGCAGCTCGGGACCGCCGGCCCGCCATCACCGTCGGCGCTGCCGCAGCCGACCAGGGCAGCCGCGAGCACGGCGACGGACGCCACGGCGACCAGCCGGGCGCGAACCATAACCACGGGTCACCTCATCGTTGGGGAGAGCGTTCAGTCAGGGCGATACACGCCCGCTGTGCAGCGCGCGGTCCCGGGCCCGCGTCCACCGGCCGAACCGTGGCCGGGCGTCCCTCGGCCGGTCGCGGACGCCTTGGTCGAGGGAGCAGAGCGCGTCTCGCAATACCGCTTTCGTTCTCCCCTTCATATCGAGCGCTCTATGTGCATCGATCATCCGTGCGCGAAGGATGAGCGAGTGTGGGGAGACCTAGTCGTCCCGGTGCGCTCCGGTTGTCCGTGTGGCAACGATCGCTGCCGCAGCGAGGACCGGCGGGCGTCGGCTGGCGCCGCTGCCGGGCGGAAACGCCGACGGCCGCCGAGGTGCCACCCGGATGGGGGCACCGCCGACGGCCGTCGGAGGGGAAGGTCAGGACTGGGTGGTCGGCAGCCGCTCGCCGCACCACTGCGTGGCCTGGCCGTCGTCCGGCAGCTGCACCTGCCAGGACTGGCCGGCCTCGTCCACGGTGACGAACGAGTAGCACAGGTTGGGCCGGCCCCGGTTGTCGCGCAGGCTGATCGGGCCGGGCACCAGGCCGCCCGCGTCATAGTCCGTGACCTGGCGAAGGTTGCTGATGAAGCTCTCCCGGGTCGGGCAGGGCCCGGCGACCCGCAGGCCGTGCAGGAACAGGTCCGCCGAGATGTAGGAGACGACCGCGAGCTCGCTGTCAGGGTCGGACATCTCCGGGCTGTACTGCGACATGGCGTCCCGATAGGTCCCGATCGCCGGCGTCTCGGCCTCGAACGGGGTGTAGTTCAGCCAGACGGTCAGGCCGGCGACGGCCGGGCCGTAATCGTCCAGGAGCTTCCGGCCGTAGCCGCTCGGGCTGATCATGACCTTCAGGTCGGCACCGCCGATCTGGCGCAGCGCGGCCAGCACCGACGCCAGGCTGCTGTTCGCCACCGTGGCGACCAGGACATCGGCGCCGCTCGCCTTGATGTCGGCGGCCGCGCGGGCCGGGCTGCTGGACTGGCTCGAGAAGCCGACGCGGGCGACCGTCTCGATGCCCTGGCTGGCGAGGCTCACCACGAGCTGGTCACCGATCTTCGCCGACGCCGACTCGCTGAACCCGTCCTCGAGGACGGCCGCCGTGGTGCCGCCACGCGCCTTCACGAACTTCCCGAACGTCGAGACCGGCTCGTTCTCGGCGAACAGGTACGAGAAGGCGAACATGTTGTCGTGGTCGTTCCACACCTCCTCGGCGGTAATGCCGACCACCGGAACGTGGTTCTCAGCGAAGTAGTCGGCCGATCCCGCCGCCGCTGCAGTCAGCTCGATGACGCCGAGAACGTCGCTGCGCTCGACCAGGTCCTCCGCGGCGCTGCGGTTGCCGGACGCGCTGCTGCCGTCGTCGCGCACGACGAGCTCGATCTTTCGCCCGTCTATGCCCCCGGCCGCGTTCGCGATGCCGATCCGGGCATTGACGCCGCTGCGTACGGGGACGAATGCAGCGCGCAGGGAACCGCTGTCCGGGTAGATCAGGCCGACCCGGACCGTGTCATTGGAAACACCGGGAGCGGGCGGGCAGTTCTGGAGCGACTTGCCGGCCTGGTCGTCGCCGCTGGCACATCCGACCAGCGCAGCCGCGAGCACTGCGGCCGACGCCACGGCGACTAGCCGGGCGCGAACCATAACCACGGATCACCTCGTCGTTGGGGAGAGCAGTTGGTCAGGGCGCACGCGCCCATGGTGAGGCGCCGCGGTCCCACGCCGCGCGCCCACCGGCCCCATGCCGAGGCCGAGCACTCCGGGTCTGTTCGCGGACGCTCCGGTTGAGGGGACCAGCGACGCGTCTCGCAATACCGCTTGCGCTCTCCTTTCCTATCGGTTGCCACTTCCATGACGCGCGCCGGTGCGGGAATCATGAGCGAATGTGGGGACACCGGATTGCCCGGTGCGCTACGGTTGTCCGTTCTGTAGATAAAATATACGATTCCGACGCGCGCCGGTGCGGGTGCCGGCGCGCGTCAGAAACAGGCCCGCAACAAGACCGGGGCCTAGGGACGGGGGATGAAGCCACCGTCGGCCAGGAACGTCTGGGCCGTGATGAACCCGGCGGCGTCCGAGGCCAGGAACAGTACCAGGCCGACCATGTCGGCCGGCTGCCCCCACCGCTTCACCAGCTGGCCGCGGGTGACCAGTTCGCGGTGCTCCGGCGCCAGGTGGTCGAGGACGGCATCCGTGCCGATCATGCCCGGCGCGACCCCGACGACCCGGGTGCCGTCGGCGGACAGCTCGGCCGCGAGCGACATGGTCAGCCCGTTCACGGCGAGCTTGGAGACGCCATAGGCGCCGCCGGCCGGCAGATAGGCAGCCATTGACGAGATGTTGATGATGACGCCGCCACCGCGGGCCTTCATCGGCTCTCGGGCGGCGGTGGCGCAGATCAGCGTCCCGACGACGTTCACGTCGAGGATCCGGCGCCACTCGGCCGGCTCGAGCGTGGTCGTCTCGTTGGCCCGGCCCAGGTGGATCCCGGCGTTGTTGACCAGGATGTCCAGGCCGCCGAAGGCGGAGGTGGCCGCATCGACCGCGGCGCGGACCGCCGCCTCGTCGGTGACGTCGGCCGTCACCGCGAGCGCCCTGCCGCCGGCCTTGGTGATCTCCTCGGCCACGGTCACCGCCCGCTCCCCCGCCAGGTCGAGGACCACGACGGCGGCCCCCTCCGCAGCGAAGGCCTGCGCGTACGCCCGCCCCAACCC
>JADGHD010000351.1 GCA_019689615.1 Frankia sp.
CCTCCCGCCCGTACTCCGGCGCCGCAGCGAGCGGCACCGGCTCAGGAGGACCAGTCGATGACCAGGATGTCTAGTCAGGCCGGCCCCCGCCCCGCCGTCAGCTCGGACCAGGCCGCCGTGGCCACCTCGGGCGTCGCGCCGGGCAGCGGTGCCGCCGCCGGCCACCCGGCGCTGGACCGCCGGGACCTGGTCGTCGTGGTGACCCCGTTCGGCGAGCCAGACGCGCGGCTGGTCGCGGCGGTCGAGCGGGCCGGCGGGCTTGGCGTGCTCGACCTCGGCCGGGACCGCGCCCGGGCCAGGCGGGCGCTCGCCGACGTCGCCCGTTGGTGCCCCGGCCCGTTCGGGGTGCGGGTCGGCCCACTGGCCCCGGTCAGCCCGGACGAGTTGCCCCAGGCCGTCGACACCATCGTGCTGTCCGAGGCGTTCCTGTCCGGCGGGGCCGCGCTCGCCGAGGGAGCGGTCCTTCGGGCCGGCGAGCTGGCCTCGCCCCAGGCAGCACCTGCCAGCGCGGTCACCACGGCGGGCGTCACCTGGGACGTCGCCTGCGCCGCCAGCGCGGCCGGGCCAGCGGGCGAGCGGCGGCGGGTGCTCGTCGAGGTGACCTCCGTGGACGCCGCCCGGCGGGCGCTGGCCGCCGGCGCCGACGGCGTCATCGCCCGGGGCAACGAGGCCGGCGGCCCGGTCGGCGACCTCACCACGTTCACCCTGCTGCAGCACCTGCGCGCGGCCAGCCTGGTGACCAGCTCCGGCGCGCCCGCCCCGTTCTGGGCGGCCGGCGGCATCGGCCCGCACACCGCGGCCGGCGCGATCGCGCTCGGCGCGGCCGGCGTCGTGCTGGACTGTCAGCTCGCCCTGGTCCGCGAGGTCGAGCTGCCGGCCGACATCGCCGCCGCCGTGCGCGCGATGGACGGCAGCGAGACCGCCGTCATCGGCGGCCACCGGGTCTACATCCGCCCCGACCTGCCGGTTGCCCGGCTGGTCAGCGCCGCCGCCGGCCCGGACGGCCCGGGCGAGCCAGCCACCGACACCGCGCCGGTCGCCCGGGCGGCCGCCGAGCCGGCCGGCCAGGCCGTCGCCCCTGGCGCGGCCCAGCGCCCCGAGCCGGACGGCGCCCCGTCGCCGCTGACCCCAACGGCCGTCGCCGCCCTGCTCGGCGGGCGGGACCTGCGTGCCGAGCTGCTGCCGCTCGGCCAGGACGGCGCCTTCGCCTCCGCCCTGGCCGACGCCCACGTCACCGCCAGCGGCGTCGTCCGCGCGGTGCGGGCCGCCGTCGCCGGGCAGCTGGCCGACGCGGCCCGGGTGGGCCCGCTCGCCCCGGGCTCCCCGTTCGCCGCCGCCCGCGGCCTGCGCTACCCGGTCGTGCAGGGCCCGATGACCCGGGTGAGCGACGTGCCCGCGTTCGCGAAGGCCGTCGCGGACGGTGGTGGCCTGCCCTTCCTCGCCCTCGCGCTGCTGTCCGGCGAGCAGACCCGCGACCTGCTCGCCGAGGCGGCCGCCACGCTCGGCGACGCCCCCTGGGGGGTCGGAGTCCTCGGGTTCGCCCCGCCGGAGCTGCGGGCCGCCCAGATCGAGGCGGTCCTCGCCGTCCGCCCGCCCTGCGTGCTGATCGCCGGTGGGCGGCCGTCGCAGGCGGCCCCGCTGCAGGCCGCCGGGATCGACACCTTCCTGCACGTCCCGTCGCCCGGCCTGCTCACCCGCTTCGTCGACGAGGGCGCCCGTCGGTTCATCTTCGAGGGGCGCGAGTGCGGCGGCCACGTCGGCCCGCGCACCAGCTTCGCCCTCTGGGAGGCGCAGGTCGCCGCGCTGCTGGCGGCCGGCGAGCGGATCGGCGGCGCGTTCTTCGACGAGCTGCACCTCCTGTTCGCCGGCGGGATCCACGACGAGACGTCCGCCGCGGCCGTGGCCGCCATCGCCGCGCCGCTGGCCGCCCGGGGCGCGAAGGTCGGCGTGCTGATGGGCACCGCCTACCTGTTCACCGAGGAGGCCGTCGCCACCGGCGCGATCCTGCCCGGGTTCCAGGACGCCGCGCTGCGCTGCGAGCAGACCGTGCTCCTGGAGACCTCGCCCGGCCACGCCACCCGCTGCGTCCGCTCCCCGTTCGTCGACACGTTCCTCGCCACCCGCCGGGAGCTGGCCGCATCCGGGCGGACCCGCCAGCAGATGTGGGCCGAGCTGGAGAACCTCAACCTCGGCCGGCTGCGGATCGCGAGCAAGGGCCTGCGCCGCGACGCCGGCCGCCTGGTCGCCGTCGACCCGGCCACCCAGGCCACCGAGGGCATGTTCATGATCGGCCAGGTCGCGGCGCTGCGCGCCGAGCGGACCACGATCGCGACGCTGCACGAGCAGGTCAGCGCCCGCTCGACGGACGCGCTCGCCAGCCGCGCCGCCGAGCTGGGCCTGCCCGCCGCGCCGGCCACCGAGCCGGCGCCGGCCACGAGCGAGCCCACCGGGGCCACGGACGCCGCCGAGCGCGCCGCGGCCGCCGCCCGCTCCATCGCCCGGGTCCGCGAGACCGCCCGCCCGCTCGACATCGCGATCGTCGGCATGGCCGCCGTCTTCCCCGGGGCGCCGGACGTCGAGACCTACTGGGCGAACATCGTCGCCGGGGTGGACGCCGTCACCGAGGTGCCAGCCGACCGGTTCGACGCCGAGGCGTTCTACTCGCCGGACGCGGTCGTAAGGAACGCCGGCACCATGACCCCGTCGAAGTGGGGCGGCTTCCTGCCCCGGATCCCGTTCGACGCGCTGGCCTACGGCATCCCGCCGCGCTCGCTGCGCAGCATCGAGACCGGCCAGCTCCTGGCGCTGGAGGTGTCCGCCCGGGCGCTGCGCGACGCCGGGTACGACCGCCGCCCGTTCGACCGCTCCCGCACCGCGGTCGTCTTCGGCGCGGAGGCCGGTGCCGACCTGTCCGGCGCCTACGGGATGCGCGCCGGGTTCCGCTCGCTGTTCGGCGAGCTGCCGCCCGAGCTGGCCGAGCACCTGCCGGAGCTGGACGAGGACTCCTTCCCCGGCATCCTGGCCAACGTCATCGCCGGCCGGGTGGCCAACCGGCTCGACTTCGGCGGCGCCAACTTCACCGTGGACGCCGCCTGCGCCTCCTCGTTCGCCGCGCTCGACGCGGCCTGCAAGGAGCTCATCCTCGGCAACGCCGACATGGCGCTGTGCGGCGGCGTCGACACCCACAACGGGCTGAACGACTTCCTGCTGTTCTCCTCGGTCCACGCGCTTTCGCCCAGCGGGCGCTGCAGGTCGTTCGACCAGTCGGCCGACGGGATCACGCTGGGTGAGGGCGTCGCCGTCGTCGTCCTCAAGCGGCTCGCCGACGCCGAGCGGGACGGCGACCGGATCCACGCCGTGATCCGCGCCGTCGCCGGCTCCTCCGACGGGCGGGCACTCGGGATGACCGCGCCGCGCAAGGCCGGCCAGGTGCTCTCGCTGGAGCGCGCCTACAGCCGGGCCGGGATCTCGCCGTCCCAGGTCGGCCTGCTCGAGGCGCACGCCACCGGCACCGTCGTCGGCGACCGCACCGAGCTGGCCACGCTCACCGAGGTGTTCGCCCAGCACGGCGCCGAGCCGCGGGCGTGCTCGGTCGGCTCGGTCAAGTCGCAGATCGGCCACACCAAGTGCGCCGCCGGCCTGGCCGGGCTGATCAAGGTGGCCCGGTCGCTCGAGGTGGGCGTGCGCCCGCCGACCCTGCACCTGACCCGACCGAACGCCGCCTGGGACCCCGACACCAGCCCGTTCACCTTCGAGAAGGCCGCGCGGCCGTGGGTGGCCCCGGCCGCCGAGCGGCACGCCGGGGTGTCCGCGTTCGGGTTCGGCGGCACCAACTTCCACGTCGTGCTGTCCGCCTACGCCGGCGGCCCGGAGCCGGCGCACGGCCTCGACCGGTGGCCGGCCGAGCTGTTCGTGATCCGCGGCGCCGACCGCGCGGCGGCGGCCCGCCGCCTGGACCGGCTCGCCCGGCTGGTGGAGGTGAACGAGCAGGCCGGCCGGCCGTGGCGGCTGCGCGACCTCGCCTTCACGGTGGCGCACGACCGCTCGGGACCGGTCCAGCTCGCGTTCGTCGTCCGCGACCTCGACGAGCTGCCGACGGCGCTGGAGCGGGCCGCGACGTTCATCCCCGACCCGAAGGCCGGCCTGTTCGTCGCCCCGGACGGTGAGCAGGCCGAGGCGGGCCCTGGCCGGGTGGGCTTCCTGTTCCCCGGCCAGGGCAGCCAGCGGCCGGGGATGCTCGCCGACCTGTTCGTGGCGTTCCCGCGGCTGCGGTCGGTGCTGGAGCTCGGCCCGCACTGGGCGGACACGATGTTCCCGCCGGCGCCGTTGCGCCGCGAGGAGGCGGCGGCCCAGGCGGCGGCGATCACCGACACCCGCGCCGCCCAGCCGACGCTGGGCCTGGCCGGGCTCGCCATGGCCGAGCTGCTGGGCTGGCTCGGGATCCGGCCGGATGACCTCGCCGGGCACTCCTACGGCGAGCTGGTCGCGCTGTGCGTCGCCGGCGCGCTCGACCGCGCCGACCTGGTCGGGCTGAGCGAGGCGCGGGCGGCCGCGATCCTGGCCGCCGCGGCCCAGGCCGCCGGGGCGGACGGCGAGGTGGACCCGGGCACCATGGCCGCGGTCTCCGCGCCGGCCGACCGGGTGCGCGACGCGCTGGCCGCGGCCGGTGGGCGGGTCGCGGCCGAGGTCGTGATCGCCAACCAGAACGCGCCGAAGCAGACCGCCATCTCCGGCCCGACCCCGGCCGTCGAGGAGGCGCTGACGGCGCTCGCGGCCGCGGGCCTGGCCGCGAAGCGGATCCCGGTCGCCGCCGCGTTCCACAGCCCGGTGGTCGCCGCCGCCGCGGAAACCCTGGCCAGCGTGCTCGCCGGGCTGCCGGTCGGCCAGGCCACCACCCGGGTCTGGGCGAACTCGACCGCCGCGCCCTACCCAGCCGACGCCGACGGGATCCGCGAGACGCTGGCCGGCCAGGTCGCCGCCCCGGTCCGGTTCGTCGAGCAGATCGAGGCGATGTACGCCGCCGGCGTGCGCACGTTCGTCGAGGTCGGCCCCGGCCGGGTGCTGACCGGGCTGGTCGGGAAGATCCTCGCCGGCCGGCCGCACCGCGCCGTCGCCACCGACGTGGCCGGCGAGCCGGGGCTGCCGCGGCTGCTGCTCGCCCTCGCCGAGCTCGCCGCCGGCGGCGTCCCGGTCGACGTCGCGCCGCTGTTCACCGGGCGCGACGCCCGCGTCGTCAACGCGAACGACGTCCCGCGCCGGCCGGGCTGGCTGGTGGACGGCGCCTACGTGCGCACCGTCGACGGCGAGGTCGTCGCCGGGGGCCTGCGCCCGCCGACCCGCCTCTCGCTGCCCGCCGCCCCGGCGGAGCCGGCCCCCGCGGCCGCCGCGACGCCTCGCCCGGATGCGGCTGGCCAGCCGGACGAGGTCACCGACGCGGCGGTGCTGGAGTTCCTGCGGACCACGCGGGAGCTGGTCGCCGCGCAGCGTGACGTCCTGCTCAACTACCTCGGCCGGGCCGGCGGCGAGGCCGGTGGGACCACCCACGCCGGGGCCGCCGCGGCGCTGCCGCCGCAGTGGTCGGCGCCGAACGGCTCGGCCACCGCGCTGCCGTACCTGACCGGCGGCCCGGCCCAGGCCAACGGGGCGCACCCGAACGGCGCCCACGCCAACGGCGCCCACGCCAACGGCGC
>JADGHD010000352.1 GCA_019689615.1 Frankia sp.
TATCCAGGCCGTCCTCAGTACGCGCACCCCGCCGCTCACGGCCGGGGTGCGGCGGGCCCGCGGTTGTCGTCGCCCCAGCCCGGCTCGCCGCCGGATCGCGGCCGGGCCGCGTCACTGCCGCCGACGCCGTCCACCGCCGCGGTTCGCGCCGTTCCCCTGCCCGCGCCCACGGCCGCGCCTGACGCGGGCCCGCCGCCGTCACGACCCCCGGGAGGGACCATCGCATGGCCACCACCCCGCTCGCCGTCCTCGACCTGGTACCGATCTCGTCCGGGTCGAGCGCCGCGCAGGCGCTGCGCAACACGATCGACCTGGCCCAGGAGGCCGAACGCCTCGGCTACGCCCGCTACTGGTTCGCCGAGCACCACCTCAACCCCGGCGTCGCCGGCACCTCCCCCGCGGTCGTCCTCGCGCTGACCGCCTCGGCGACCTCGACGATGCGGATCGGCTCCGGCGGCGTGCAGCTCGGCCACCGCACGGCGCTGGCGACCGTCGAGGAGTTCGGCCTGATCGACGCGCTCCACCCCGGGCGCCTGGACCTGGGCATCGGCCGCTCCGGCGGCCCCAGCAGCAGGCGGGTGCCCACCCGCGCCGAGGCAGCGGCCGAGCGCGCCGGCCGCGGGCCGCGGTACACCCCGAACGGCCTGCTGATCCCGCCGCCGTTCGGCTACGAGCACCTGCTGACGTCGCCGCGCTTCGCGCTCCAGCGCGACCTGCTGAACCTCCCCGGGGCCCGGCCGGCGGACTTCGCCGGGCAGGTCGGCGACATCCTCGCCCTTCTCGCCGGCACCTACCGCTCGCCAGCGGGCGAGCAGGCCCACGTCGTGCCGGGCGAGGGCGCGCGGGTGCAGGTCTGGATCCTGGGCAGCAGCGCCGGCGAGAGCGCCGCGGCCGCCGGCGAGCGCGGGCTGCGGTTCGCCGCGAACTACCACGTCAGCCCGGCCACCGTGCTGGAGGCGGCCGAGGCCTACCGCGCGTCGTTCCGCCCGTCGGCCGAACTCGCCGAGCCCTACGTCGCCGTGTCGGCGGACGTCGTCGTCGCCGAGGACGACGCCACGGCACGCGAGCTGGCCACCGGCTACGGCCTGTGGGTGCGCAGCATCCGCACCGGCGAGGGCGCCATCCCGTTCCCGTCCCCCGCCGAGGCCCGCCGGCACGTCTGGACCGACGCCGACCGGGCCCTCGTCGCCGACCGCGTCGACACCCAGTTCGTCGGCTCGCCCAGCCGGGTCGCCGACCAGCTCGAACGGCTACGCGACGCCACCGGCGCCGACGAGCTGATCATCACGACCATCACCCACGACCACGCCGACCGGGTCCACTCCTACCGCCTGCTCATGCAGGAATGGGCCAAGCGGTGAGCGCCGGCGTTCGACGACCGTCCCGCGGCTGGCCGCCGTCGACGCGCACGCGCGGCGGCCCTGACCGGACCGAAAGGAACTCCTGCCATGGCGTTCGACGAGGCCGCGGACTTCATCGAGGTGGCCCGCCGGCTCTGGGACAGCTGGGAGGACGACGCCGAGATCCGCGACGTCGCGACCGGCCGGTTCATCGACCGGGAGAAGCTGCACTACATCGACTTCGTCGGCCGCTGGTTCAGCGTCCGCGGCCCGTCGATCGTGCCCCGGCCCCCGCAGGGCCAGCCCGTGGTCGCGGTGCTCGCGCACGCCACCGTCCCGTACCGGCTGGGCGCGCGGGCCGCCGACATCGTCTTCGTGACCCCGCGCGACGCCGCCGGCGCCGCCGAGATCGTCGGCGAGGTGCGCCACGAGCAGGCGACCGCCGGCCGGGCCGACGAGACCGTGCACGTCTTCGGCGACCTCGTCGTCTTCCTCGACTCCTCGGCCGCCGCTGCCCGGGAGCGCCTGGCCCGGCTCGACGACGTCGCGGGCGAGCCGCTGCGCTCCGACGCGTCCGTGTTCGTCGGCACCCCGGCCGAGCTCGCAGACCTGCTGCTGGCCTGGCGGTCGGCCGGCCTGTCCGGCTTCCGGCTGCGCCCGGGCGCGATCCCGCACGACCTCGTCGCGATCACCAGGGGCCTGGCGCCCGAGCTCGCCGCCCGCGGGGCCTTCCGCCGTCGCTACGAGGCCGGCACGCTGCGTGGCCTGCTCGGCCTGCCCAGGCCGGCCAGCCGTTACGCCGCCACGAGCTGACGCCGCTATCGGGCCGGCGCGGCCAGCCACCGGGCGAGCGGCCTCGCTGGCCACCGGCGGGCCCGCTGGCTCCGGTCGGATTGACCCCGACGTCAACATTGAGAGAGGTTTGGGGAGCGCCCGGCCGCGGCGCGTCGAGCAGGCCGGCGACGAGGTCGAGGAGATTCCGGATGTCCGCAGCGGACTCGCGGCGGGATGCCGCCGCGCCCAGCATCGATCTACGGGAGGCGATGCGCACCGCCCGGTCCCTGCGCCGCTTCCGCGAGGAGCCGGTGCCGGACGAGGTACTGGCGCGCTGCCTGGAGGCCGCCACCTGGGCGCCGTCCGGGTCCAACGCCCAGCCGTGGCGGTTCGTCGTGCTGCGCTCGCCCGAGGCCCGCGCGGTGCTCGGCCCGGCGTTCCGCAAGGGCTGGAACTGGGTGTGCACCAGCATCTACGGCTACGAGAACCCGCGCCCCGACCCCGAGGACAACTCGCCGCGGGCCCGGATGATGCGCACGATGCTGCACCTGGTCGACAACTTCGAGAAGGTGCCGGCGTACGTGCTGTTCTGCATCCGGCCCACCGGCTTCGTCGACGAGTTCCTCGAGGGCGGCTCGATCTTCCCGGCCATGCAGAACTTCCTGCTGGCCGCCCGCGCCGAGGGCCTGGGCACCGTCCCCAGCACCTGGTTCGTCTTCGCGGAGAAGGAGCTGCGCGAGATCGTGGGCATCCCGGACGACTGGCGGATCGCCGGCCTGGTCGCCGTCGGCTGGCCCGAGGGCCGCCACGGCCAGGTCCGCCGCCGCCCACTGAGCGCCGTGAGCGCCCTCGACGCCTGGAACCAGCCCTTCATCCAGGACTGACCACGCCAGCGCCGCTGGCCGAGGGAAGACGGCCAGGCCGCGAGCGGGACCGCGCAGGAGCCCGGTTCGGGCCCGCGCCGGCGGGCGGCGCCGCCATCGGGGGCCCGGCTGGGCCGACGGGCTCGCTAGCGGCCCGGACCTCGTGGCGCGCGGCACGCAGCCCGGGGCCGGCGCCAGCGGTGCTGGGCGGGCCGGGCCCCGGGCCGACGTGACCACGGCGACCCGCCGCGCGCTAGCGGGTCAACGGTCCGACGCTGAGCTGGCGGACCCACGGCCAGCTACAGGCCTGCGCATCCGCGAGCGGCACCACCATCGGGTGCCAGACGCCAGGCGGGCTGATCCGCAGGCCGCTCGCCGGCCGGTAGGTGCCGGGCTGGTCGCAGCCCTGCTGGATGCCGGCCTGGACGTAGCGGACGACGAACGTGGCCTGCCTGCCGGGCGCGATCGTCACCGGCTGCGCCGGGCCGTCGGTGCGGGTCGCGAACCCGCCGATCTGCCGGCCGTCGCGGTCGACGAACGCGACCGTCGGGTAGCCGCGTACCCAGCAGGACCGCTGGCCGATGTTGCGGTACCCGATCGTGAGGTACACGCTGCCGGCGGCGCCCTCCGTGTCGAGCAGGACCGGGCGCAGCCGGGCGGGGGGACAGGGCGGGTTGACCGGAGCCGACGGCCGCGGCGGCGGGCGCATCTGCCGGGCTGCCGGCGGTGTCTGCTGGCCGGCCGGCGGTGTCTGCTGGGCCGCGGGCGCGGACTGCTGGGCGGCCGGCGGGCTCGGCGGCGGCCCGCCTGGTGGCGCCGCCCGCTGCGGTCCTGGTGGCGCCGGTGGCCCGGTGGTCGGAGCGGCCGTCGCCCCCATCGTGGTGAGGCAGACGACGGCCGCAGACGCGGCGGCCAGCGCCGCCCGAGTGATCCTGCGCATGGCGTCCTCCCTTCACGGCAGGACGGGCCGCCGACGCGGCCAGGGTCCCGCCGTCCGGTGGCCCGGTTACCCGGGCCCGCCTGCGGACGGGTTCTGCCCGCCACCAAGGAGCGACGAACACACAGAGTGACGACGCCGGCGGACAGCGGGCGCGTAACCCCCTGCACCGGGTGAGCGGGCCGGACCCGTCCGGTCAGTGACGACCACCCGCGAGCGACTCCAGCCGCTACCAGCCGCCACGCAGGCACGCGGACTGCCCGCTGCGGCCCGTCGACCAGCCAGCCGGCTGGCGTGGCAGGGCTGTCAGCTCGGGAGGGTCACCCGCAGCTGCGGCGGCTCCCGGCCCGGGGTGGCCGCGACGTCGCCCGTCGAGGCGAGCACCGTCACCCCGCCGTCGGCGTTCGCCACGGTCGGCACCAGCTCCCGGTCGGTGAACTGCTCGCGGTCGTCGTCCGCCGGGGTGAGGTACAGGGCGAGCGCGACGACGCGGTTCGCCGGCCGGCCCGGCGCCGGCTCGGCGGGGGTACGGGCGGGCCGGCGGGGGCGGATCGTCGGGTCACCGCGCAGCCCGGTGTCCTCGGTGAGGCCGCGCACCCGCGCCCCGTCGGCGTCGACCACGAGCTGGGCGTCGATCCGGCGGTTCGGGTCGATCGGGTAGGAGACGTCGCCGGCGTCGGTCGTGAGGACGATGCGCGCCGCGCGGGCGGGCTCGGGCGCCGGGTCGACGGTCAGGTCGAGGGTGACCGCCTCGTCGGTCGTGGTGGCCAGCCGCTCCAGCCGCGCGCCGGCCGGCGCGTCGGGGGTGCGGTTGTAGGCCGGGGGCAACCGCAGCAGGTAGGGGGTGCGGTCCGGGTGATCGGCGAGGACGGCCAGGTCGGCCGTGCCGTTGCGGGTCACCGCCCACAGCACCCGCCCGTCCAGCTCCGGCGGGTTGGCGGCGACCGAGGTGGGGTGCATCAGGTAGGGCGGGTCGACGGACAGGAACACCAGCGGCTCGTCCGGCAGGTCGGCCACGATCCCGGCCAGGTCGCGGTCGTGCCTGGTGAGCGTCACGTTGGCTGGGATCGCCATCGCGAGGACGAGGGCCACCAGCCCCACGCAGCCCACGACGGCGGCGCCGCCGAGCCGCGGGCGGGCGGCGAACAGGTCGACCAGCCCGCGCGCCCCCAGCAGCACCAGCACCAGCAGCACCGGCAGCAGGTAGAACGGCCCGACGTAGCGGATGCCGCCCCACAGGAAGGCGGCGTTCCAGGCGCCCCAGAACGCGGTGTATCCGGCGAGGAACACCAGCGCGCCGACGCCCAGCGCGATCCCGGCACCGCTCACCCGCCGCCGGACCAGGGCACCCACCGCGCAGCCCAGCAGGACGGCCCCGCCGCACGCCCAGCCGCCCAGCAGGAGGAGGTGGCTGCCGACCGCGGACAGCCCGTCCAGCAGCCCGAAGTCGTGCGCCCGGTCGGTCGGGTACAGCCGGCGGATCCCGAAGCCCATCCGGTCGTCGGGCTCCAGGTAGGAGAACGGCAGCCGCAGCGGCGAGCCCGTGGCCGCCGCGTCGAACGCCAGCAGCAGCCCGGCCGGCACGGCGGCCCCGGCGAGGACCCGGCCCACCAGCCAGCCACGCCGCCCGCGCGGGGTCGTGACCACCGCCCAGACCGCCAGCGGGGCCAACAGGACGAGCACGTCGAACGGCCGCACCGCCGCGGCGGTCCCGGCTGCCAGCCCCGCGCCGACCAACGGCCAGCCGCGGCCGCGGGGCGCCGCCGCG
>JADGHD010000353.1 GCA_019689615.1 Frankia sp.
CGCGGGGGGGGGGGCGGGAGGAACTGCGGGCGTTCGGTGAGCGGCTGCGGGCGGCGGTCTCGGCCGACCCGGTGCCGGTGGCCGACGGCGTGTGGCTGACCGTGACCGTCTCCGTCGGGGCGGCGGCCTCGCCGCGGCCGACCGCCGACCTGACCGACCTCGTCGACCTCGCGGACCGGGCGCTGTACGCCGCGAAGGCGGCCGGCAGGGACCGGGTCGTGGTCGCGAACGGGGACCCGGGCGCTGGCGCCCCGGCCGCGGCGGTCCTCCCGGCCGCCCCGGCCGTCGCCACCCGGGCCAGCGCGGTACGTAACTGGGAGCCCAGGACGATGCTGCCCGCCCAGGGCGTGAGCCCGCTGCCGGTCGCCCTGCCGGCGACCCGGGCGTCCGGGCCGGCCTGGCGCCCGGCCGCGGCGGGCGCGAGCCGCTGGCTGCCCAGGGTCGACTGAGCCAGACCTGTCCGCGGCCCTGGTTTGGCGGCCCGGCGCGCTGGGTCACGCCGCGGCGGGACGCCATGGCCAGCCACCCACCGTCCGGTGCTCGGGGAGTGCCCAGGTGCCGGCCGCGGCCACGCCCGGGAGCGCGACACCCGGCCGGCGCCGGGTGGCTGTCGGGAACCGGACAGCGGGTCCGCGCGTCAGACCTGACGCGTATCGACCGGCCTGGGAGTGGGTAACAGACATCAAAAACACCGGACGCACCCGCGGTGATATCCCGTGGGTGCTTGGCGTCTGGGCGTGACGGCGCGGTCACCGCCCCCGCGGCAGCCGACCACGCCGACGGGCATGGCGCCCGGGGTGTGGTATTCACCGGGCCGGGCAGACCGGGTGACGAATGACCGGCGCCCGGATACTTTGGCGTTCCTACCGGTTGTCACGGTGTCGCCGGCCCGGCTACGCGGAGAAGGGACGACCGAAGGTCGACACCACCGGTCGGGCGGAGGGGGATGTTCACGCAGCGGACTTGGTCATGAGAGAGGGGCGTCCGTGCAAACGCTCGATCCCACCACCCTCGACCTCGACGCGATCGAGGTGGACAGGCTGGCGAAGGGCATCACGCTGAGCCTGCTGATTCCCGCGCGAGGGCCGGAATCCGTCGGGACGCTCGGGAACCTGATCGCAAAGGTCCGGGACCGGTGGATGCGGGACCGCAATGTCATCGACGAGATCGGGGTCGTCGTCGACCCGACCTCGGACGGTGATGATCATGGGCTTCTCGAGATCGCCGAGGAGGCGGGGGCCAGCTGGGCGGTGCGCGGGGAGAACGTCCTGCCCCTGCATGCCGGCCCGGAGCCGGCCTCGTACGGCGGCAAGGCCGGGGCCATGCGCAGCCTCGCCTACCTGGCCTTCGGCAACCGGCTGATCTTCCACGACTCGGACCTGGAGAACTACGACCCGATGACGGTCGGCCGGCTCGCCGCCGCCGCCACGTCGGACTCCTCGCTGATGTTCGTGAACGGCAGCTCGCCCCGGCTCACCGGCGGCGGGCAGCCCGGCGGGCGGACCACCGAGATGCTGCGATCGCTCTACTCGAAGCAACTGTCGCGTTACGTGCCGGACATCACGCGGACAATCCAGCCGTTGATCGGTGAGTTCGTCCTCGACGCCGACGTGTTCGCCGCGCTCGCGTTCTCCCGCGGTTACGGCGTGGAGACGTCGGTGAAGGTGCTCGCCATGGACCTGCTGTCGCCCGAGGAATGCGCCCAGGTGGAACTGCCGATCAAATACCAGGCCGGGCAGCATTACCATGACCTGGTCAAGCAGTTCCATGAGATTAGTTTCACAGTCGACGTGCTGGAGGCATACTTCCAGCGGCGCACGGTCGATCCGCAGGTCGCCATCTGGGAGATCGCGGAGGACTACGAGCTGTTGTTCCCCGGGCGCACCTATCCGCTGCGCCGCCCGCCGGGCTACGACGCCGAGGACTTCATGCCGCGGCTCGGCTTCTACCGGCCGCTGGCGACCTCGCCGGCCTACCAGGCGCGCCTGCCGGAGATCAGGGCAGCCCGGGGAGCGGCCCTGGACCGGCTCAGCCACAAGATGCGGACCTCCGCCTGACCGCCGCTGCTGGCCGGCCCGGCCAGGAACCCGCCGTGGCCCGGGGACGGGCACGCGTGTCCCGGCCCCGGCCGGCCTGCCCGCGCCCGTGATCGCCGTCGGCCTCAGGCGGCGGGGGCCGGGCCCTCGTGCTCCGGGGTGATGGGGGGCTGGTCGGTGCCCGGCAGCGCGGTGGGCGCCATGACCGCCGCGATGTCGATCGAGGGCTGGTAGCCGATGCGCACCAGCACGTTGAGCATCTGCATGTCGTAGAGATCGTCGAAGTCGGTGATCTGCGGCGGGAAGTGGCCGAACAACTCCAGCGACAGCGCGCCGTGCAGGGAGGTCCAGACGCTCAGGCAGGCCGCCAGCGCAGCCGGCGAGATCGGGACGCCCTCGGCCTGGCCCCAGGCGACCAGCTCCTCCCGCAGCTCCGGCTGCAGCTGCGCCTCGAGGTGGGAGGTGTCGACGCAGCCGCAGGCGACCTGGTCGGCCATGCACCGGAACAGCACGGCCAGGGCGCGGCGCATCTCAGCGCCGCAGCGGGCCGACTTGACGTCGACGTCGAGCGTCCGCGGGCCGAACAGCAGCGTGTACTCCACCTGGTGGCGGAGCGCCCAGTGCCGGTAGGCCCTGGCCAGCGCCAGCCAGCGGCGGGCGCCGCTCGGCTCGTGCGCGGTCAGCGCCTCGCTCGCCTCCAGCTCGTCGGCCAGCGAGCTGAACGCGTCCGCGCACAGCTCGCGCACCAGCTCGTCGTGGCTGTCGAAGTACCGGTAGAGGGCCGACGGGGTCAGGCCCATGGCCCGGGCGACGCCGCGCAGCGAGATCGAGGACAGCCCGTGCTCGGCCAGCTGGGCACGGGCCGTCTCCTTGATCTCCTCGATCGTCGCCGCCCGCAGGCGCTCCCGTCGAGGCGCAGGCGTGTTCATCCGGGTCATCCTCCCAGCCACAATCTGTGCGGCCAACCACCCACTGTCGGCTGACCGACAGTTTCGCCGATCGTCTCTTGACATCGTTCTCGACAGAGAACAATGTTCACGTACGAGACTGTAGCTCTCTGGAGGCATCGGTGTTCGCTCGTCTCGCGGACCGACTTCCCGGTCGGCCACGCCTGGTCCTCGGCCTGACCCTTGTCTTCGTCGTGGTGGCGATGGCGCTGGGGATGGGAGCGTTCGGCAAGCTGCAGGCAGAAGGCTTCGACGACCCCGGCTCCGAGGCCTCCCGGGCGCGCGCGGCGATCGAGGAGCGGTTCGGCGGCGCGCCCGACCTGCTCCTGCTGGTCACGGCACGCGACGGGAACGTCGACGACCCGGCGGTCGCCGACGCCGGCCGGGCGCTGACCGGGGAGCTCGCGGCCACCCCCGGGGTCACCGACGTGGCGTCCTACTGGACCGGCGCCGGCCCGGCGCTGCGCTCGGCGGACGGCGGTGACGCGCTGATCGTCGGCAGCATCGCCGACCCGGACCTGGAGCCCGACATCGTCGCGAAGTACGAGGAGATGGCGGACAACCCCGGCGACGGGCCGGTCACGGTACGCCCGGGCGGGGCCGCGACCGTTGGTGAGGACGTCAACAGGACGGTCAGCGCCGACCTGGCCACCGCCGAGTCGATCGCGATCCCGGTGACCATGGTGCTGCTGGTGATCGTGTTCGGCGGGCTGGCCGCCGCCGCGCTGCCGCTGTTCGTCGGGCTGATCGGGATCGTCGGCGGGTTCGCGGCGCTGTCGGTGGTCGCCGAGGCCACCGATGTCTCCGTGTTCGCCATCAACCTGGCCACGTCGATGGGGCTTGGCCTGGGCATCGACTACGCGCTGCTGATGGTCAGCCGGTTCCGGGAGGAGCTGGCCACGGGCAGGGACAGGCGGGCGGCCGCCGCAGCGACCGTGCGCACCGCCGGGCGGACGATCCTGTTCAGCGGCGCCACCGTGATGGTCGCGCTGGCCGTGATGCTGGTCTTCCCGCCGTACTTCCTGAAGTCGATGGCCTACGCCGGGATCGCGGTCACCGCGGTCACCATGCTCACCGCCGTGCTCGCGCTGCCGGCCGTGCTCGTGCTCCTGGGCGAGCGGGTGAACTCGCTGCGCGTGGGCGGGCTGATCGGGCTGTTCCGGCGCCGCCGGGCCCGGGCGGCGGCCGCGGCCGGCGCCGGCACGGGCGACGCCCGGGTGCCGCGGGAGGCGGTCGAGTCGCCGTTCTGGCGGCGGGTGGCCGGCGTGGTGATGCGCCGCCCGCTGCTCACCGGGCTGCCGGTGGTGGGGCTGCTGCTGGTGCTGGCGACGCCGGTGCTGCACATCGACTTCGCCATCCCCGACGACCGGGTGCTGCCGACCTCGGCCTCCAGCCGGGCCGTTGGCGACGCCATCCGCGAGGAGTTCGGCTCCAACCTGGGCGGCGCGGTGGAGGTGTTCGTCGACGGGACCGCCGACCCGGCCACGATCGCGCCGTACGCGGCCGAGCTGTCCGAGCAGCCGGGCGTGGACCGGGTCGACAGCGTCGCCGGGCTGTTCCAGGACGGCGCGCTGGCCGAGCCGCCCGGGCCGGCCGCGGCCCGGTTCGCCGCAGACGGGGCGACCTACCTGCAGGTCGTGCCGTCGGTCGAGCCGGTCTCCGACGAGGGCCGTGACCTGGTCCTGGCGCTGCGGGAGGTGCCGGCGCCGGAGGGCACCGAGGCGCTCGTCGGCGGCCAGCCGGCCTTCTTCGTCGACATCCTGGACGCGATGTCGAGCCGGCTGCCGCTGGCCATCGGGCTGATCGCGCTCGCCACGTTCGTGCTGCTGTTCCTGTTCACCGGCAGCGTCGTGCTGCCGGTGAAGGCGATCGTGCTCAACGGCCTGGTGCTGGGCGCGGTCCTCGGGGTGTCGGTCTGGGTCTTCGAGGACGGCCACCTGTCCGGCCTGCTCGGGTTCACCCCGGGCCCGCTCGACACGTCCATGCCGGTGCTGCTGTTCTGCATCGCGTTCGGCCTGTCGATGGACTACGAGGTGTTCCTGCTCTCCCGGATCAAGGAGGAGCACGACGCCGGGGCGGCGAACGCCGAGGCGGTCTCGACCGGGCTCGCCAGGACCGGGCGGATCGTCACCGCCGCCGCGCTGCTGCTGGCCGTCACCTTCGCCGCGTTCACCACCAGCTCGGTGCGGTTCATGCAGATGTTCGGCCTGGCGACCGCCCTGGCCATCCTGCTCGACGCGACGCTCGTCCGGGGCGTGCTGGTGCCCGCGTTCATGCGGATCGCCGGCCGGGCCAACTGGTGGTCCCCGGCCCCGCTGCGTCGCCTGCACGCCCGGATCGGCATCTCCGATGCGCCCTCCGCCCCGGCGGCGGCCGCGTCGGTGCCCCGCCAGGAAGGGGCCGACGGCCAGGGCAGCCCGGCCGCCGAGCCCGCATCGACCAGCGCGCCCTGACCCGCCGGACGCCTTGGTCGCCGAGCCGGCGCCCCCATGCCCGGGGGCGCCGGCTCAGGCACGTTCGAAGCCGCGCCGGCGCTCCCAGTCGGTGACCGCGGCCCGGTGGGCGGCCAGCTCGACGTCGGCGGCGTGGGCGAGGTGGTCGACGACGTCGTCGCCGAACGCGGCGCGGGCCACGGCGCTGGACCGCCAGGCCGCGACCGCCTCGTCGAGGGTGGCGGGCAGGCGGGGGATG
>JADGHD010000354.1 GCA_019689615.1 Frankia sp.
GCGCGGACTGTCCCGCGCGGCGCGGCCCGGGCCTGGAGGGCTTGCTTCCCGAGCAATTCTGGCCAACCTCGGCTGTTGTCTGGTTAATTTCTCGGGAAGTCGGGCGGAGTTATCCGTTAATGGAAGGCGAGCGCTTGTCGGGTGTTCTGGATCGTCTTCTCTGATAAGGCGATTGAAATGATCGATGGACGTTGCCGGGTTCGGGTGCGGCAACTAGAAACAGGCTCGTACCGGTCGACGGGACCAGGCAGGAGAATCCACGATGCCGAGCGCCGACACCATCGAGAACTCGCACAGCTTCGATGTCTTCCAGCATTACGAGCGGCTGCAGTGGAAACTGGTCGACCTGCCGCTGGGCGAGATCCGCGCCGACCTGGTCCGCCCCGAGCACGTGGCGCTGGCCAAGAGTGCCGTTATGGGTGAGTCGACCTCGATCGCGGCGGTGCACGGTTTCCTCAACGAGTTCGCCGACGACTACGACTTCTCCGCGTTCGTCAACATCTGGGGTTACCAGGAGCTTCAGCATCACTATGCGTTCCGGGCCTGGCTGCGGGCGTTGGACATTCACATCGACCCCCGCCGGATCGAGGTGCTGCGCGAGCCGTACGCCCCGGGGACGACGCCCAGCGCGACCCTCATCACCAACGTGATCTCCGAGCTCACCGTCAACACGGTGTACCGGACGATGGCGGACCGGGTCGCCGAGCCGGTGCTCGCGGAGCTGATGCTGCGGGCGAGCCGGGACGAGGCCGGGCACGCCCGGGAGTTCATGTACTTCGCGAAGCGCCGGCTGGAGCGCAACCCGCACGAGCTGCCGTCGGCACTGGAGACCTGCCACTTCTACCTGTCGAACGACCGGATCAGGCATCCGGTCGGGGAGTTCAAGCACCGGCTGCTCGAGGAGCTGCGCGGTCACGAGACCATCGACACCGCCTTCGAGGTCTTTCTGTCGGTGGCCGAGCCGGACGCGCTGGACCGGCTTCGGGACAAGATCCGGCGGGCACTGGGCAACGTGTTCGGTCGCGAGTTCGCCACGAACGCCGACATCCGGCACGCGCTCGCGGAGGCGCTGACCTGAGCCGCGCGTCGGGGCACGGCGGCCCCCGACAGCACCGGCAACCGACAACAGCATCGACAACGACGACACCAACAACGACAGGGGCTGGGGTTCGGGCGGTGATGCTCGAACCCCAGCCCCTGTCGGTGCGTCAGCCCTGTGCCGGTCCGCCGTGCGTCGGCTCGTCCTGCGTCGGCTCGTCCTGGGTGGGTCCGTCGCGGTCCTGGTTCTGCGGCCGTTGGCCGGACCTGCCGGCGGGACGGGTCAGGCCGAGGTCGTGCGGCAGGCGTCGATGAAGCGCACCAGCTCGTCAACCTGGTCCGAGCGGGCGTCCACCGCCCGGTTCACCACCCGGATGAGGTGCGAGTAGGCGTCGGTGTGGTCGTAGCGGGCGGTGTCGGCGATGCGCAGCGCCCATCGCCAGTAGCCGCGGATGGTGTCCGCCAGCGGCATCCGGAAGTTCGCGATGACCTCCCGGATCGGCTCGACGACGGCGTCGCCGTGCCGGCGCAGGAAGCGTTCCACCACGTCGGCCATGAAGGCGAAGTGCCGGGCCTCGTCTCGGGCCAGGCGGGTCAGCAGGCCGGCCAGGACGGGATCGCCGACGACCGCCCGCAGCTGCTGGTAGTAGAGCTGGGTCGCCTTCTCCTGGACCAGCGCGTAGGCGAACAGCGAGACGGCGTGGTCGTGCGGCAGTTCGAAGTGCTTGCGGCCCTCGGCCGCGAGCCCGCGGCGCAGCTGCTCGGGTTCGGCCATCCCGGCGGCCACCTGGTAGCGGAACAGCGCCCGGGCGTGGCTGTCCTCCTCCTGCGCCCAGCGGACGGTGAAGTGGTACAGCTCCCGGTTGTGGACGAAGGTGTCGAGGTCGACGCCGGAGTGCAGCGGGAACGCCCGCTCGTAGACGCCGAAGTAGCCGGGCAGGTGGTCCTCGATCAGGGTGACGAACTCCACCGCCGAGCGCTGGCCCTCGGTGAGACGGCCGGCGTCCGCACGCTCCCAGTCGAACGCCGACTCGACGTCCCAGCGCCGCACGGCCGGGCCGGCCCGGAGGAACGCGGTCACCGCGTCCTCGACCTCGGCCGGTGGTAGCAGCGGCGGCCGCGCCGGCCTGGCTGGTCCGGCCGGCGCAGCCGGTCCGGCTGATCCGGCCGACTGGGCCAGCCGCCGGGGAGCCGCCGATGCGCCCGCTGCCCCGGCCGTTCCGCCGGCCGGGTTGATGATCTCCGATGTCGTCACGGTCGGCCTCCGCTCCGCGCGCCCGAGCGCGCCCTGCGGCACACCAGGGCGTAGTGCTTCGTCGTGTAGCCCCAGCCGGCGTTCGCGACCTGCAGATAGCGGCGCAGCGTCGCGGCGGTTCCCGGCCCGGACCCGTCGATGGCGTCGGCGACGGCGTCGATGTTCTCGAGCCAGTGGTCGATGGTGCGCCGGTAGTCATCGGTGAGGTCGTCCACGCTGATGATCGAGAAACCGGCGTCCTCAGCCGCCGCGACGAGGTCGGACAGCGGGCGCATGTCACCCCAGCCGAAGATCGCCTTCCGGACGAACTCGGTGCCGGCGCGCTGGTTGAACGCCGCCCGCGTGGCCGCGTTCCGGAAGCAGCTCTCGGACACGTACAGCCGCCCGTCCCGGCTCAGCAGCGTCCGGGCCCGCTGGAAGACCAGGTCGAGGTCGGGCATGTGCACGATCGACCCCAGCATGGTCACCGCGTCGAACGAGCCGGCGGGCAGCTCGACCGTCTCGAAGTGACCCTGGACGGTGCTGACCAGGTCGGTCAGGCCGTCCCTGGCCGCGCGGTCGGCGATGTGGGCGTGCTGCCGGCCCGCCGGCGAGATCCCGACCACCCGGCAGCCGTACTCGCGCGCCATGAACAGGGCGAGCGCGCCCCAGCCGCAGCCCACGTCGAGGATGCGCTGCCCGGGGCGGATGGCCAGCCGGTCCGCCACGAAGCGGAGCTTGTTGATCTGGGCCTGGCCGAGGGTGTCCGTCTCCGTCAGGTAGCGGCCGGAGCTGTACTTGCGCATCGGATCCAGGAACAGCCCGAAGACCTCGGGGTCGAGGTCGTAGTGCTGGTTGGTGTCGGGAAGCCCGGCGGTCGGGACGGCGCCGGCGGTCGGACCGGTCAGAGGGGTCGGGGCGGTGGCGGCGAGTCCCGGCGTCATGCGGCTGTCACCCCGAGCGCGGCCTGGACGACCCCGGCGACGTCGTTCACGGTGCTGACCGTGAAGACGTCCTCGTCGTCGAGTTCCACGTCGTACATGCGTTCGATGCGGGCGATCATGCGCAGCACCTTCACGGAGTCGGCGCCCTCGACCGCGCGCAGGTCGGTGTCGGCGGCCAGGCTGTCGGCCGGGATGCCGAGCTCGCGGGCGACGATCTCGGTGACGGTGGCGACGATCTCGGCGTGGGAGACGGACATCAGGGCTCCTCCTGGTGGGGGACGCGGGGACGATCGACTCGGTGGGCGGCCGGCACGCCGGGCGGCGGGCTGGCTGGCGAGCCCCCTGGCGGGCTGGTCGGCAGGCTGGTCGGCAGGGCGGCCGCCAGGGCCCGCGCGACCCGGTCGGCGTCCGCGGGCGGGAGGTTCATGCGCTCGCGCGCGCTGTCCAGCGGGGTCGGGCGGTAGGTGGCGGTCGCGGTGGCGAGCAGGACGCCGTCGGCGTCGAGCACCTCCGCCTCGGCGTGCACCAGCCCGGTGCTGCTCGTCCCCGCCGCGATCGGCCCGTCCGGACCGGCCGCGGCCGCGCCACCGATGCCGGCGGGGGCGCCGGACCGGCCGCCGACGTCACCCTCGCCGCCGCGCAGCCGGGCGACGCACCGGTACTCGGCGCCGACGCTCAGCGAGGACAGGTAGCGCACCCGCATGGCGGTCGTGAACGCCGTGAGCCCAAGACGCAGGACGATGAGGTTGCCCATCGTCTCGTCGCAGATCACGCCGATCAGCCCGCCGTGCACGACTCCCGGGTACGACTCGTGGCCGCGGTCGAGCCGGAAGCGCGTCACCAGCCCGTCCGGCCGGAGCGCGAACCGCAGCCGCAGCCCGTGCGGGTTGTGCGGCGAGCAGCCGAAGCAGCGGTAGTCGTCCAGAACGGCCCAGGGGACCCGCAGGTAGCCGGCGGCGTCGCCGTGGCCCTCTCGATCGTCCCGACCGGCCCGGTCGTTCCGGCCCTCCCGGCCGCCCTGCTCCTCCCGGAGCGCGGTCACAGCTCCCCCCGCCTGACCAGGTCGCCGGCGGCCAGCCGCTGGAACTTCCCGCTCGAGGTACGCGGCAGCGCGCCGGGGCCGACCAGGTGGACGACCACCTCGTTCAGGCCGAGCGCGGCGACGGCCGCGGTGCGCAGGTCCTCGGCCAGCCGCGCCCGGTCCACCGGATTCTCCAGAGCCGTCTCGCCGACCAGCGTGATGTTCTCGCCGCCGGCGTTCTCCACGGCGCTGCTCGCCGGGCCGCCTGCCGCGCCGGGCGAGCGGCCGGTGCCGGCGAACGCCACGACGCGGTGTCGGTACAGCCCCGGCAGGTCGCGGACTGCCTGCTCGGCGTCCTGCGGGTAGTAGTTGACCCCGCGTACGATGATCATTTCCTTGTCGCGCCCGGTCACGAACAGCTCGTCGTCGCGCAGGAAGCCCAGGTCGCCCGTGCGCAGCCAGCCGTCGGCGGTGAAGGCTCCGGCGGGCTGGGCGGCCGCTGCCGGCCGGCCCGCCGGCTGGCCCGTCAGGTAGCCGGAGGTGACCGCCCCGCCCTGGATCTGGATCTCGCCGACCCGCAGCGGGGGCCCGAGGCCGTCCCAGCGCGGGCCGGCCGGGATGTCGCCGGCCGGGCCGGCGATCCGGACCTGCATGCCGCGGACGGGCATGCCCACGCCGACCAGGCCCTTCGCGCGCGGATGGTCCCGCCCGACCGCCACGACCACGCCGTCGGCGGCCAGCCTGTCCCGGTCGACCCAGATCACGACCGGCGGACGGCCGAGCGGCGGGAAGGTGACGGCCAGCGTCGCCTCCGCCATCCCGTAGACCGGGACCATCCGTTCCGGGGTGAAGCCGGCCGGGGCGAAGTGCGCCAGGAACCGCTCGACGCTGGCAGCGGAGACGGGCTCGGCACCGTTCAGCGCGACCCGCCAGCGCCGCAGGTCCAGCCCGGCGGCCTCGTCCCGGCCGACCGCCTCGACCAGGTGGTCGTAGGCGAAGTTCGGCGCGGGGGAGACGCTCACGCCGGCCGCGAGGAACTCGCGCAGCCAGCGGGCGGGGTCGCGGACGAAGGCGGACGGAGACCAGACCGTCATCGGGGTGCCCGTCATGATCGCGCTTAGGGTGGCGAACAGTCCCATGTCGTGGAACATCGGCAGCCAGCTGCCGCCGCGGTCGTCCGGCCCGAGCGCGACGCCGGCGGCGATCGCGGCGATGCCGTGGGCCACGTTGCGATGGGTGAGGGCCACTCCCTTCGGCGCCGCCGTGCTGCCCGAGGTGAACTGCACGATCGCGAGGTCGTCCAGGTCGACCGGCGCGCCGGCGGCACGGGCGGTGCCGCCCGAGGCGGCCAGCTCGGCGACGGCGAGGAAGCGCACGCCGTCCAGCCCCCCGGCCAGCCGGCCGAGAACCCCCGCCGGCTGTTCCGTGGACCGCCC
>JADGHD010000355.1 GCA_019689615.1 Frankia sp.
CGCCCGCGTCAGATTTGTATACGCGCCCGGGGCGGCGCGCCGCCGGCCCCCGCCCGCCGGGGGCCGGCGGCGGCGGCCCACGGCGCGAGCGCGCGTGGACGCGCCGCCGGTGTCCCGGATGGTCTGGTCTCCCGGTGGCGGGCCCGCGGCCGTCGGGTTACGAAGTCCCCCAGCGTGACTACGGAACGTAGTCACTCCCCGCGTGAACGTTGGCGGTGCCGGCGCGGGGAGCCGGGGGAGCGCGCCGCCGATCGGGGGACCACCGTCCGTGACCCGCGTGCCACGCGGGCGGCCTGGCGTGGCCTGGCCGCCGCTCGCCGTCGTCCTGGCGGCCGTCGCCGCCGTGGGGGCCGTCCCGGCCGCGACGGTGGCCGCGCCGCCCCGGCCCGGCACCGTCTACCTGGTGCAGGCGTTCCCGGCCGGTCTCGTCGACGTCTACGTCGACGGGCGGCGGGCGGCGGCTGGCCTCGGGCCGGGGGCGCTCGCCGGGCCGCTGTCGCTGCCGCCCGGGCGGCACGACGTCGCGCTGCGCCCGGCCGACGCACCGGACGCGGCGGCGGCGCTGGTCAGCCTGCCGGTCGAGGTCCCGGCGGGGGGCAACGTGTCGGTGGTCGCGCATCCGGGCGATGGGCTGCCGGCGAGCCGGACCGGCGGGGCTGGGGCGGCCGCCGGCGCGGACGCCGGGGCCGGGGAGCTGCCGGCGAGCATGGCGTTCGGCACCCGCCGCCCGTGGCTGTCGGTCTTCGACAACGTCACCGCGCCGGTCCCGCCCGGCCAGGCCCGGCTGATCATCCGCGACGTCGCCGTGACCCCGCCGTTGGACGTGGTCACCGGGGGCCGGCCGATCGTCACCGACCTGGTCGCCCCGCTGGAGCGGGCGCTGGACGTGCCGGCCGGCTCTCGTCCGCTCGCCGCGGTCTTCGCCGGCACCATCGGGACGCCGTTCCCGCCGGTGACCCTGCACCTGCCGGTCGGCGCGGTGGTGACCGTCTACGCCGTCGGCTCCGCGCTGTCCCCCCAGACGTTGCGGCTGGTCGTGCAGCCGGTGCCGGACGCGCCGGCCAGGGCCGCGGACGCCACCCGCGCGTTGCCGGCCGGACCCGGCTGGGCGGCCGCCGCGCCTGTCGGCCAGGCGCGGGACACCGGCGCGGCCTGGCCCGTGCTGGTGGTGCCGGCGCTGGCAGCGCTCGCGCTGTTGGCCGGGCTGGGGCGGGCGCTGCGCCGCGGGCCGGCCGGCTGAGCCGGTGGCTGGGCGCCGGTCCCACGCCCGGGGTCGCCCGGGAGCGGTCCGCTGGCCGGGTTCGGCCGGGCGGCGCGCCGCGGGCTGGCCCCTGACCGGCGGCCGGGCGGGCGCCACCGCCCGGCGTCCGGATGTGGCGGATGGATCGTGAGACCGGTGACGTGGACCTGCGAGGATCGGAGCATGGTGGTTCCGTCCGCCGCTGTGGAGTCCGAGCGGCTGTTCGCCCGCGCCGGCCAGGTCATCCCCGGCGGTGTCAACTCCCCGGTCCGCGCGTTCCGCGCCGTCGGCGGCGTCCCGCGGTTCATGGTGTCCGGGAAGGGCGCCTACATCACGGACGCCGACGGGCGCCGGTACGTCGACCTGGTCTGCTCGTGGGGGCCGATGATCCTCGGCCACGCGCACCCGGCCGTCGTCGAGGCGATCGCCGAGGCGACCTCGCGCGGCACCAGCTTCGGCACCCCCACCCCGGGCGAGGTGGAGCTGGCCGAGCTGCTCGTCGACCGGATCGCCCCGCTCGACCAGGTCCGGCTGGTGAGCTCGGGCACCGAGGCGACGATGAGCGCGATCCGGCTCGCCCGCGGCTACACCGGCCGGCCGACCGTCATCAAGTTCGCCGGCTGCTACCACGGGCACGTCGACGCGCTGCTGGCCTCCGCTGGCTCCGGGGTCGCCACCCTGGGTCTGCCGGACAGCCCCGGCGTCACCGGCGCGGCCACCGCCGACACGATCGTGCTGCCCTACAACGACCTGTCGCTGGTCGAGGCGGTGTTCGCGGAGCGGGGCGACACGATCGCGGCCGTCATCACCGAGGCGGTCGCGGCGAACATGGGCGTCGTCCCGCCGCTGCCGGGGTTCAACGCGGGCCTTCGCCGGCTGTGCGACCAGTACGGGGCCGTGTTCATCCTGGACGAGGTGCTGACCGGCTTCCGGGTCTCGCGCGCCGGCTGGTGGGGCATCGAGGGCGTCGCCGAGGGCTGGGCGCCGGACCTGTTCACCTTCGGCAAGGTGATGGGCGGCGGGCTGCCGGCGGCGGCGTTCGGCGGCCGGGCCGAGATCATGTCCCGGCTGGCCCCGGCCGGCCCCGTCTACCAGGCCGGCACGCTCTCCGGCAACCCGCTGGCCGTGGCCGCTGGCCTGGCCACGCTGCGGGCCTGCACCGACGACGTCTACGCCACCGTCGACGCGCGGGCGGCCGACGTGGCCGGCATCATCTCCACCGCGCTCACCGAGGCCGGGGTGGCGCACCTGACCAACACCGCCGGCAACCTGTTCAGCTTCTTCTTCACCGACGCCTCGGCCGTCGTCGACTACGTCGGCGCCCAGGCCCAGTCCTCCGCCCGGTACGCGGCGTTCTTCCACAGCATGCTCGACTCCGGGATCTACCTGCCGCCGTCCGCCTTCGAGGCCTGGTTCCTCTCGGCCGCGCACGACGACGAGGCGATGGAGCGCATCGCCGCCGCCGCGCCGGCCGCCGCCCGGGCGGCGGCAGCGGTCGCCGACACCCCGGCCTCGGCCTCGGCTGCGGCCTCGGCTGGCACGCGCGGGACGGCCGGCTGATGGCGACGGCCACCCCGACCACCACCGTGCACCTGGTGCGGCACGGCGAGGTGTTCAACCCGGACAAGATCCTCTACGGCCGGCTGCCCAGCTACCGGCTGTCCGAGGCCGGCGAGCACCAGGCCAAGGTCACCGCGGAGTACCTGGCCGACTTCGACGTCGCCGCCGTCGTCGCGAGCCCGCTGCTGCGCGCCCAGCAGACGGCGGCGCCGATCGCCGCGGCGTTCCGGCTGCCGGTGCTGGCCGACCACCGGCTGATCGAGAGCCGCAACTTCTTCGAGGGCCGGACGTTCGAGGCCAGCCCGCGGCTGCTGCGCGACCCGAAGATGTGGTCGGTGCTGCGCAACCCGGTCCGCCCGAGCTGGGGTGAGCCGTACGCGGAGATCGCCGAGCGGATGCTGCGCGCCGTCGCCGAGTGGCGCGACGCCCACCCCGGCCGCCACGTCGTGCTGGTCAGCCACCAGCTCCCGGTCTGGACCGCCCGGCGGGCCCTGGAGGGCCGCCGCCTGTTCCACCGCCCCGACCGCCGCCAGTGCGCCCTGGCCAGCGTCACCTCCGCCGTCTACCAGGACAGCCAGCTGATCCGGGTCGACTACGCCGAGCCCAACGGCCCCACCGCCAGCGGCGCCGGCTCGGTCGGCGCCTGACTGACGCCCGGCCGCCCGGAGCCGCCCGGACCGGCGGGTCGGTCTGGCGCGACCGCGGGCCGCCCGGCGCGCGATCATCCCGGGAGGGAACGGACCGGCACCCGCCGTGCCGACCGGTTGGCGGCGGCGCGGCCCACGGTGGGTGGCGTGCCGGCGCGGCGGCGCCGGCGAGCGTGCCGCCATGGGGGCGGCGCGCGGTGACGGCCAGCGGTGGCCGGTCGCCCGGCGGATCGAGGAGGAAACACGTGCGGGTGGAGCTGACGGGCCGGGTAGCGCTGGTCACCGGGGCATCGAAGGGGATCGGCCTGGCCATCGCGCGGGCGCTGGCCGAGAACGGGGCGCGGGTCCTGCTCACGTCGCGCAGGCGCGAGGGCCTCGAGCAGGCGGCCGCCGAGATCACCAGCGCGCTCGCCGCGGCCGGCAACCCGGACGGCGCGGACGCGGTCGCGGTGTTCCCGGCGCACGCCGGCAGCCCGGAAGCGGCCGAGGCGGCGGCCGCCGCGGCCATCGCCCGCTTCGGCGGGCTGGACATCCTGGTCAACAACGCGGCGACGAACCCGTACGCCGGCCAGCTGATCGACATCGACCTGCCGCGGCTGGACAAGACCATCGAGGTCAACCTGCGCGGCCCACTGGTGTGGACGCAGGCCGCCTGGCGCGCCCGGATGCGGGAGCACGGCGGCACCGTCCTCAACATCGCCTCGATCGGCGGCCTCAAGTACGGCGGCCCGCTCGGCGCCTACGACATGACCAAGGCCGCCCTGATCTTCCAGACCCGTCACCTCGCCACCGAGCTCGGCCCCCGGGTCCGGGTCAACGCGATCGCTCCCGGCCTGGTGCGGACCGACTTCGCCCGCTACCTGTGGTCCGGTGCCGGCCCGGACGCGGACTACGGGTGGGCGCTCGGCCGGATCGGCCAGCCGCCGGACGTCGCGGCCGCCGCCCTGTTCCTGGTCAGCGACGCCGCCGCGTGGATCACGGGCGAGGTCCTGGTCGTCGACGGCGGCGCCCTGCTCGGCCCGCGGTCGTCCGCCCCAGCGAACCCGGCCAGGCCGGGGCAGGGGCAACCGACGGCCGGCTGACCGGCCTCGCCGGCCCACCGACGGCCGGGCACCGCCGACCGCCCGCCGGGGCGGGCCGGGGCAGCACGGGCGACGTGGGTCACAGGCTGCTGCCAACACCCGGTGGGGCGGCTGGCGGCGCCGCGACCTATCGTGGAGGTGAAGTTCTACGAACGGTCGTAGGCGCGGAGCCGGATGGCGGGCGTGACGCACATACTGGGTGGCGTGCTGGACAGGCGACGACGGCGACTGGCCGGGCTGGCGTTCGCGCTGGTCGTGGGCCTGGCTGGGGTCACGGCCTGCTCGGGCACGTCGGCGGACGCCAGCGGCGGCACGTTCGGGTTCGTGCAGCAGGCGCCGGGGGAGGACTTCGCCCCGCCGAACGACCGCAGCCCGGCCCCGGCCCTGGCCGGCGAGACGCTGGTGGACGGCGAGACGCTGGACGTCGCCTCGCTGCGCGGCAAGGTCGTCGTCGTGAACTTCTGGGCCTCCTGGTGCGCGCCGTGCCGGGCCGAGGCCAAGAGCCTCGTGGAGCTGGCCAACGAGCGGCCGGACGTCGCGTTCGTCGGCGTGAACTCGAAGGACGGCGAGTCGCCCGCGGCCGCGCGGGCCTTCGCCCGGGATTTCAACGTCCCCTACCCGAGCATCCGGGACCCGCTCGGCAAGCTGTCCGCGGGCTGGCCGATCGCGATCGGGCTGCCATCGACGGTCGTGCTCGACCCGCAGGGCCGCATCGCCGCCCGGTTCACCGGCGCCGTCGCCAAGGAGTCGCTGGCCTCGGTGCTCGACCGGCTGGCGGCCGAGACGTGACCGGGCCCCTACCCGCCCGGCCGGCCGGCGCCCGGGCCGGCCGCGCCCGCCCGCACGCGCCAGCGGTCGCCCGTTCCCGCGAGGGAGCGGCCCGGTGAGCATCGCCGAGCTGGTGACGGACGGGCCGCTGCTGCTGGCGATGCCGGTGGCCGCCGCGGCCGGCGTGCTGTCGTTCTTCTCCCCGTGCGTGCTGCCGCTGGTGCCGGGCTACCTGTCCTACGTCACCGGCCTGTCCGGCGCCGACCTGGCCGGCGAGGAGCCGGTCCTGGTGGCGGCCGGCGCGACCGTGAGCGCCGCCGCGGTGGCCGCCGCGGCCGGGACGGCGTCGGTGTCGGCGTCGTCGTCGACGAC
>JADGHD010000356.1 GCA_019689615.1 Frankia sp.
GGAACTGAGGCGTCGGTCGCGGCCGACCTCTGGTGGGCTCCGGTTCTGGCCGTCGGATTCCTCGGAGTGCGGGCTGGTGGATCAGCCAACGGCGGGAACCCCCACTGCCCGCCGAGATGGCGAAGCAGGAAGTCTGTCGGCCCGCACAGGATGGAGACGTCGGCGCCCTTGGCCGCCAGGATCTCGGGAAACGAGAAGGCGGGCATCCCGGCGGCTGGTGGGTTCGGCGCGACGAGGTGTTGGCTGTGCCCGCTGTGCGTGAGCCAGATCACGCGGATGCCGGCGAGGGATCCGGCGAGCATCGCCGCGATCGCGACGTTCACGTCGAAGAAGTCGCCGCCGCCGTACCCCACGGCCTGGATCACGGGCCTGGCTGTCAGATGGCCGCGGAACTCGCGTGCGACATCGTCCGGGAAGCCTTTCTCGATCGCCTCCAACGTCGCCCCGAGTTGCGTCCTCCCGTGGACAGACCCGTGGAAGTGCAGCAGCTGGTCCGTTGGCCAGGACGTTCCGGCCTTCCGCCCCGGCAGCTCGATGCACTCGTCGCAGTTGGCCGTAAGGTGGCCGCCGCCCCGGCCGAGGTGCTGCGCCGAGAAGTGGTGAAGCCTGTTGGGGGCGGCAGCAGCCACATCGTGAAGGGCCATCCCCCCGTGGACCCAGAATCTTAGCCCAATAGCGGACATTCGGCCCCGATCGAGCGATGCCCCGCCGCCTCGTGGCTCTGCGGCACCCACTCGTGATCTCCGCGCACGCGACGAGGCCGCACCCCGTCCCGCATCGAAACGCCAGGAAAGGACCGAGTTGCTGGCCAATTCGATGCCGTCGGCGGGCTTCACGGCGCTGTGGGAGCGCGGCCGGCTGGACCTCACCGTCGAGGCCCTGGCGCTGCGGCCCGAACATGAGCCGCTGTTCACCGAGGACGAGCGGGCGACCGCGCGGGACCCGGCTGGAGGAGTACCGCGGCCAGCCCCGCGCGTAGTGCCGCCAGGGCCTACGGCTTGCGGGCCACGCCGCACCAGGCGGCCTTGCCACCGGCTTCGGCGAGGGCGTCGACGGGGGAATCGTCGTCGGGACGCCACAGGTGCATCGAGGTCAGGCCCGGCTCGACGAGCTCCAGGCCGTCGAAGAAGCGGGCGATCTCGTCCCGGCTGCGGGGCATGATCTCGATGCCCTGGGCCCGGTAGACGCCGGCGAGCTTGGCCACCTGCTCCGGGTTGTGGTCGGCCGTGAGGTAGGTCAGGGCCAGGTAGCTGCCGGACGGGAACGCGTCGAGCAGCTCGCGGACGATGGCGAACGGGTCCCGGTCGGGCGGCAGAAAGTGCAGCACGGCGATGGTTGACAGGGCGACCGGCTGGGTCAGGTCCAGGGTTTCCCGCAGTTCCGGCGACTCGAGGATGCGGCGCGGCTCGCACAGGTCGGCGTCCAGGTAGGCGGTACGGCCCCGCGGGCCGCTCGTGAGCAGGGCACGGGCGTGGGCGAGCACGATCGGGTCGTTGTCGACATACACGATCCGGGATTCCGGCGCGATGCCCTGGACCACCTCGTGCAGGTTCGGCGCGGTGGGAATGCCGGTACCGATGTCGAGGAACTGGCGGATGCCCGCCGCCCCCGCCAGGAAGCGGGCCACGCGCACCAGGAAAGCGCGGTTCTGCACGGCCGCGGCCGGCGTCTCCGGGAAGGCGGCCTGAATCTTCGCAGCCGCTTCCCGGTCGGCCGCGAAGTTGTCCTTCCCGCCGAGGAAGTAGTCGTAGATGCGCGCGGAGTGCGCTACGTCGGTCTTCAGGTCGACCGTCACCCGGGGACCGTCGACCATCGACTGGCGCAGCGACGTGCCCCCTTCCGGCTCCTCCTCGGTCACCGCGATCCGCTCCCTGGGGCTGAAACCTTCTTTGTCCAGACCTGGGAGCATAGTTTGTGGGGGTGTCGGCCCGTCGGCTGATGCCGGTACCACGCCGTGGTCAGGCCGTCCGTCGTTCGTGCCGCCCCGATCGTTGCGCAGGTCGTGTCGGGGCTGTGGGGCCGCATCCCGGGTGCGAAGTGACGCAGTCGAGTGGCCTCTGGCCGGCACGACGGGCCGGCGGCAGCGCGGTCGGCCGTTCAGCCGTCTCAACGGTTCTTCTTGATCTGCTTCCTCGCGTCCCCGAGGCAGCGGCTGATGCTCCCGGCTCCCTTGGCCCGGGTCGCGGTGTCCAGCAGCCTGCGCTGCTCGTGACGCCGTTCCTCGAGCATGATCTTTGGGTACGACGAGTACTGCTCGACCGGATCGCTGATCTTCGCCGGGTTGGCGTCGCCCACCGTCGCGCCGATGATCAGCCCGCCATAGACGGCGCCCTTGCGCAGCCTGTTCATGAGGCCCATCCGACTCCTCCTCGTCACCTGCCCAGAGCGGCCGTGCGCGGCCGCGAGTATCGGAACGGCCGGCTCGTCGTTGCTACCGGCCCTGGCCCGGGATCGGGCTGGTGGCCGGCCGCGGCTTCGGGGCCTGCGCCCGCAGCTGCGCCATGGCCCTTTCAAGCAGCTCGACATCGAGGACCGGGGGTGGCAGCTGCGCCAAAGGACCGCAGCCCTGGTGGACGGAGCGGGAGTAGAGGATCGCGCGGTCACGGACGCTGCCGGTCACGGTCCGGATCGCGTCGGCACGGATCTGGGCAGCGTCCCGCTCAGCCGTCGCCCTGATCTGGTCAAGCTGCTCGGTGAGCACGTTGATCTGCGCCTCCGTCTCCTGCAGCTGGGTACGCACCAGGTGCAGGCCAACCGCGTAGACGTCGAGCCGCTCGGTCTCGGGCGAGCCATCCCGGTACGCCACGGAGTAGATGAGGAAGTTGGCGGCGAGGGTCACGATCCCGAGCACCCCGGCCAGGATGACGGCGACCATCGAGCCGGTCCGCGGCGCCCCGCGGGCGTCGATGAAGATGCGGATCGTCATCAGCAGCGCCGGCCCGGCGATCAGGAGGGCGACGAGCGCCACTTCGAATGCCGCATGGACGCCGGCGCCCCGCACCGACGGCCAGTGCCCGTCAGCCTTCTTGTGCTGGCGGTGCCGGCGGCCGAGGAAGTGCAGACCGACCGCGATGATCACCGTGCAGGCCAGGGTGAAGGCGGCGGTCATCCCGGCGGCGACGGGCGTGCCCCACGGCCGGTTGAAGTTCGCGTTGAACACCCGGCCGAGGAAGTACACCAGCGCGGGCACGTCGAGCAGGGACAGCCACGGGATGCCCTTGCGTTCCCGGGCACCGAGCCGCTGGTGCCTGCCCGGCTCCTTCGCGATCTCATCCGCAAGCCGGTCGTGCTCGGCCAGGGCCCTGTCGAAGCCGATCGACTCGCCCCGCGGGCCGACCAGCGGCTGCTTCGGCACCAGCTCACCCAGACCGGCGAGCACGTTGATGTTCGCGACGACGGTCGCGGCCCGCTGGACGTGTGGCTTGATCACCTTCTCGGTACGCCGCGCGATCAGCTCGTTCGCCTTGCGGACTGCCGGCTCCCGCACGACGTGCTCGTGGCTGGACAGCTGGTTCGAGGGCCGTTCGACGCCGATCTGGCGCTGCTCGTCGACCAGGCTGAGCACGTTCGCCGTCTGGGTGAACGGGATCGGGCCCAGCCCAAGCAGCGAGGTCGCGATGGCGCGCTTGCGGACGCGGAAGTTGCGGACAGGACGCGCCCGTCGCGCGCCGTCCGGCTGGGCCGGCTCACCGGCCGCCGGACCGGCCGCCGGACCGGCCGCGAGCGAGTAGGTCCCGGACAACGATGTGGGAGGGGCGGCCATGTGGTGGTCCCTTCGGAGAGGAGACGTGGTGTCGTCGTGTTCGGGACGGGTGCCGCCGACGCACGGCCGGTTCTCCGCGTCCAGCGGCGCGCGACGCTGTCGGCGCCGCGGACGCGAAGATGCGCCAGGGCGGGTGAACGGTGCCGGCTGGGCTGGTGCGCCCGCGGGTCAGCAGGTGTCAGCAGGTGTAGGTGAGCGTCACGCGGCGGTTGCGGGCGGCCTTGGCCTCGTCGAAGACGTCGCCCGTCCAGTTGTCGATGACCGTCTGGGAGTCGCCGACCCCGACGACCCGGCTGATCGCCGACTCAGGCAGGCCCAGCTGGAGCAGCCGGTTGGCGACGGCCCGTGCCCGTTCGTCGGACAGCGGACCGTTTTCGGGGACGCCGCGCACGACGTCGGCGACGTGGCCGGTGACGTCGACCCGCGCCCCCTCGCCACACTGCGCCAGGTGGGCGACCAGGCCGCGCAGCACCGCGTCGGCCGCCGGCCGCAGGATCGCGCTGTCCCCGTCGAACAGGACGGCACCCGCCAGGTCCACCGACTCGGGCCCCCGGGTGGTGCCGTGGTGGGGAACCGGGACGACCGTCACCGGCTGTCTCGATCCCGGCGCCGTCGAGCCGGTCGCCAGCACGCCGTCGACAGCGGCGCAGTCCGCCGCGCCGGCCGCGCGGCACACAGCGAGCCACAGCTCGCGCACCTTGTCCTCCTCGGGCTCGGCCAGCGGCGGCTGGCTGCCCGCGGACACGCCGAGTCCGACAAAGGTGACCGACCGGCCGTCGAGTGACGGCAGCAGGCCGCGGTCGGCCAGGTCGGCCGCGACGGCCTGCGGGTCAAAGTCCCAGCCGAGGGCGGCGAAGTTCACCGGGTCCACCGTGCTGATCCCCGACGTGATCAGGTAGATCGGCCCGTCGCCCCCGGCCCGCGCCGCCGCCCGCAGGGTGTCGAGCACATCAAGCTCAGGCCGCAGTGCCACCCGGCGGCCAAGCTCCTCGGACAGGGCGGCCAGCGCGTCGTCGATCATCTGCGGACGAACCATCGGGTCGAACTCAACCTCGCCGTCACGTATCGGAGTCAGGTCGATGTCGACGGGCTCCGCGTCGAGCAGGACGAGCCGCACGTCCGGCACACCGGCCTGCTCGGAGGCGCTGGCGGCATCCTCGAGCGCCAGCCGCAGCGGCTCGGCGAGGCCGGGCACCGGCTCCGCCGAGGTCGCGGTCATCGCGATGACGGCCGTCCACTCTTTCGGAGCCGCACACCCGGTCAGCAGGGCGCCGGCGACGACGAGGACAAGCCCGAAGGCCGCCGCCACGGCGCCCGGACCGCGACGAGGCGACCCGGCAGTCATCCTCGTCAGCGCCGCACCGCTCAACCCACTCGACATCCCGCCGGAGCTCGACGGCCAGCTTGAGGTTCGCTTCGGCCGCCCCGAGGCCTTCTGGATGCCGTTCGTCCTCGACGAGGAGGACCTCTTCCTGGTCGCCAGACTCCCCCGCTCGACGGGCCGCCTGGACGGCTCGGTCCCACCGCAGACCCGAAGGCGTCCCAACCACCGGAACCGAACAACGAATGACCGCAACAGGGTCAGCGGGGCCGTGCCCCCGGAACAGACCGCCATGCCTGGTTCTGAGGGACCACGACGAGGAGACCTCGCCGTCGCCCGCGGGGGACCTCGTCCGTCGCGTGGCTGCCACGATGCGTGCCCCGCGCCGCCGGCGGCCGTGGCGGGGGCTCGGCTGGAGGGTCTGCTCACCGTCATCGGCGCTGGGCGGTCTGGGTCGTGGGCGGCCATTACCAAGATGAATGAAAGTAGCTGGACATCTCTGGTTGGACTGTGATTTAATCATTGCATGCGGGAGACCGACGGTCGCAAGCTCGACCATGCCACGTT
>JADGHD010000357.1 GCA_019689615.1 Frankia sp.
GGGCTGACCGGGGCGGGTGTGGCGTCGCTGGTGGCCAGGCTCGCCGGGCTGCCGCACCCGCTGCCGGCGCTGGCGGGCGGGCTCGCGCTGGCCGCGGGGACCGGCGCCGGCGCGCTGTACGGCGGGCTCGCGGGCGCGCTGTCCACCGGCTCCGGCGCGCTGCTGGCCGGCGCGGGCGCGCTGGGCGCCGCCGTGCTGGGAGTGCTGTTGGCCAGGGCGGGCGAGGCGGTCGGCGGGGGCGCGCTCGCCGGGCGGCTGGCGGGCACGGTGCTGGCCGCTGTCGCTCCGTTGGCGGTGGCGGCACCGCTCGTGTATGCCGTCGGGAGGCATCTGCCAGGATGACCGGGTGGCGCGCGGGGTAAAGATCACGATCGCCGCGCTTGTCGCGGTCCTCCTGCTGTTGTACGTCCTGGACCGGGTCGCGGTCCGGGTCGTCCGGGACCAGATCGCCACCCAGGCCCAGAAGTCGGAGAACCTGCCGACCAAGCCGAGCGTCTCGATCGGCGGGCCGCTGTTCCTCCCGCAGGTCCTCAGCGGCAACTACCGCGACCTGGACATCGACATCCGCGGCAGCGTCGAGGACGGGCTGCGGATCGACCGGGTGCGCTCCCACCTCGACGGGGTGCGCATCCCGCTGTCGGACATCATCGACGGCGACGTCACCAAGATCCCGGTCGACCACCTCGACGCGGACGTGGAGCTGACGTTCACCGACCTCAACGCCTACCTCGCCGCCCAGGGCTCCACGCTCACCCTCAGCCCCGTCGGCCCGGACATCCGCGTCAGCGGCACGATCGACATCCTTGGCACCTCGTACCCCGTCGACGGCACCGCCGTCATCGACGTCGAGCCGGCAGCCGTCACCTACCTGCCCAAGGAGCTCGCAGACGGCCTCACGTCGATCCTTCCGCCCGACTGGCACGACGAGGCGCGGGCGCTGCTGACCATCCGGATCCCGGTCGAGGGCCTGCCGTTCAACCTGGAGCTCACCTCGGCCACCGTGCTCCCCGACCGGATGCGGTTCAGCGCCGCCGGCCAGAACGTCATCCTCGACACCACCACGATGACCGGCTGACGCCGGCGTTCCGGCGCGCCCCGGTCTGTCCGGCCACCGCCGGTCGATCCGCTGTCCCGCCGGGCCGGGACCACTGTGCGACCCTTCCGGCCGGCCGCCGCGTCGCCGGTAGACCACGACGGGAACACTCGGTGTCGGCTTCGTCGCTCCGGGTTGATGCGATTAAATGATCTTCATGACGTCGGAGACGCAGGTCTGGTATGCCGTGGTGCAGTACGACGGGGCCGGACGCCAGGACGTCCGGCAGGTGGTGGCGCCGTTCGCCGACCGCGGCGCGGCCGCCACGTTCGCCGTGGACAACGAGCTGCGGCACTTCACGGTGCGCCCGATGATCCTCGCCGGGCCGCCGGCCGGTGGGCCGCCGGTGCCCGCCCCGCGCCAGCCGACCGGCTGACCCGCCGTCTGGTCCCCCAACGGCGACGGGGCGGCGGAGCATCCGCTCCACCGCCCCGTCCTGCCGGGAAGGCAGTTGTCAGACCCCGACCTCGACCCGGGCGTCGACCGGCTCACCCTGGCGGGCGAGGACCTTCTGCTCGCCGGTGCCGCCGGGCACCAGCGCGCGCACGGTCCAGGTGCCCGGACGGGCGAAGAACCGGAACTGGCCGGTGGCGGACAGCGGGACCTCGGCGGTGAAGTCGCCGCCCTCGTCCAGCAGCCGGGCGTAGCCGGACGAAACCGGCTCCCCGCCCTTGACCACCACGCCCTGGATAATCGTCTCCTTGGCCACGTCAATCCCCTCCAGAGACGGCCCGCCGCTCACGGCTCCGCACATGTGTCAGGCACCCTTTTCGATCGGCACGCCGACCAGCGAACCGTACTCGGTCCACGAGCCGTCGTAGTTCTTCACGTTCGGCAGGTCGAGCAGCTCGTGCAGGGCGAACCAGGTGTGCGCCGAGCGCTCGCCGATCCGGCAGTAGGCGATGATCTCCCTGGACAGGTCGACGCCCGCCTCCGCGTAGAGGGCCGTGAGCTCCTCGTTCGACTTGAAGGTGCCGTCCTCGTTGGCGGTCTTCGCCCACGGGATGTTCTTCGCGGTCGGGATGTGGCCGGCCTTCTGCGACTGCTCCTGCGGCAGGTGCGCCGGGGCCAGCAGCTTGCCCGCGTACTCGTCTGGCGAGCGGACGTCGACCAGGGCCTTCTCGCCGATCGCGGCGATGACCTCGTCCCGGAAGGCGCGGATGTCGGTGCGCGCCTCCTTGGCCTTGTACTGGGTCCGCGGCCGCTCGACGACCTCGGTGGTCAGCTCACGGCTGTCCAGCTCCCACTTCTTGCGGCCACCGTCGAGCAGCCGGACGTCCGCGTGGCCGTACAGGGTGAAGTACCAGTACGCGTAGGCCGCGAACCAGTTGTTGTTGCCGCCGTAGAGGACGACGGTCTGGTCGTTCGAGATGCCCTTGCCGGACAGGAGCTCCTCGAAGGCCTCCTTGTTCACGAAGTCCCGGATGACCGGGTCCTGCAGCTCCTTCTTCCAGTCGAGCTTGACGGCGCCGGGGATGTGGCCCTTGTCGTAGGCGGACGTGTCCTCGTCGACCTCGACGAACACGACCGACGGGTCGGTCAGGCGCGCCTCGGCCCACGTCGCGTCGACCAGCGCCTTCTCGCGGCTCATGCGCGGGCTCCTTTCACGGTGATGAGACGAACGGATGGGAACTGCGGCTGTTCCGCCCGGCGCGGCCCGGGCGGGACGGCCGCGGCGTGGTCAGGCCGCCCACGACCGATGCGTGCGGGGCATGGTGGGCGTCGGTCAGGACAGTCGGTCAGGACAATGGTCGGGGTGCCGGCCGCCCGGGCCCGTGACCGCGGCGCGCCGCGCCGGACCGGTGTCGCCAGCCGCGGGGACGCGACCGCGCGCGTATGACCTGGTTCGATCACCGGGGACTGCTCCTGAGGGGCGGCGGGCGGAAGGCGGGTAGGCGGTCCGTCGCTTCGCGGTGCTGCCCCAGCCCGCCGCACACGGGCCTGGGACTAGCGCCCGATCAGGAAGGACGACACAGGCAGCTGCCCACGCGGCACAGGTCGACCGCGCGGCGCTTGATCAGGTGTGTCGTCTGCATGTCGGTGTCACCGTAGCAGTGAACGTCACGCAGGTGTTAACGGTTGTGGCCCTCATCGAAGGATTTTTCCCCCCTCGGGCCAGGACACCCCTGCCGACGCCGTGCGCCGGCCCACATCGTCCGGCTACGGACGGCCAGCGCGCCCCGGCTGGGCGCCCCCCGCAGCGGATCTATCCTGGCCGCGTGCTGGACTACTTCTTCACGGGGCTGCTGGCCGCGCTGGCGCTGTTGATCGCCTGGTTCGCCGGCTACCTGGCCTACAAGCTCTACGAGAGCCAGCGCTGAGGCGCGGCCGACCGAAGGAGGAACGGTGGCGGACGGGATCGGTGGCGCCGGCGGACCGGCGGCTGGCGCGCCAGGCCCGGATCTGCACCCCGACGTGCGGCCACTGGAGTTCCTGGTCGGCACCTGGCGGGGCGAGGGCGTGGGCGGCTACGAGGGGCTGCCCAGCTTCCAGTACGGGCAGGAGATCACTTTCGCCGGGGCGGACGGCCGCCCGGCGCTCGCCTACGTCTCGACGGCCTGGTGGGCGGACGAGCCGCGCGACGGTCGCCAGCCGGGCAGCCCGCTGGCCACCGAGACCGGCTTCTGGCGGGTGCACGACGACCCGGACCTGCCCGGCGGCAAGATCGTCGAGGTGACGCTGGCGCACGCCTTCGGCATCGCCGAGATCTTCGTCGGCAGCCTGGAGGGCACGAAGATCGACCTGAGCTCCAACGTCGTCATCCGGACCGCCACCGCCCGCGACGTCACCCGCTCGCACCGGCTCTACGGGATCATCGAGGGCGGCGACCTCGCCTACGCCATCGACATGGAGGCCGGCGGCAAACCGCTGCAGTCCCACCTGTCCGCCCGCCTGCGCCGGGTCGACACCGCGAACGACTAGCCCCCGGGCCGCGCGGGCGGCCGGCCCGGCCGGCGCCCTCGCGCGGTTACTCCTGGGCCCTGGCCGCCCGCGCCTCGGCCGCGACCTTGGCCCGCCAGGCCTTCTCCCGAGCGATGGCGCTGGCGAAGCCGAGCTGGATCGCCGGGTCGAAGTTCTCGTCGGCGTAGGTCCTGGTGCAGCCGAGCAGCCGGTCGATCTCGTCGGCGTTGACGGCGGTGAGCGGGACCTGGCCGGTGAGGAAGATGTCGCCGATCCGGTCGATCGAGAAGTGAACGCCGTAGGTCCTCGCGTTGCGGCCGAGCAGGAACGCGTAGGTGCCGGCGGCGTTCTCGGCCGGGGCCCGCATGAAGAACGCCTCGACGAGCAGCGTGTGGTCCTGGACGACCAGCCAGGTCATGGTCTTGAGCTTGTGCTCGCCCTCCAGGGTGACCAGGAACGACCCGACCGACGGGTGCTCGTAGGTCAGCCCGAGGTCGTCCAGCGCGTCCTTGATCACCTTGTCCAGGCGCGCCCGCTCGGCCTCGTCGATCCGCCCGGTCCCGGTGCTGGCTCGTTCCGCCGCCGCCGCGGCCGCGGGCCGCGGCACGGCGCCTGGTTCGGGCGTCGTCGTGGTCGTCGTCATGGCCGGATGTCCTCCCAGCTCGTGCGGCGAACTCGACCATAGGCGGCCCGCGGGCCGCGTGCCCGGCCAGCGTGACCAGGCAGCCAGCCACCGGCCGCTATGGCGGGTTACCGCGGTAGCGGCGGCCAAACGTGGGCATCGCGGCGGCCAACGGGCCGCCGGGCTCGCCACGGCGGTGGCCGCCGGCAAGCCGTGGCCACCGCGGTTGTCAGTAGACGAGCGCCTGGGCGCCGTCGGCCATCACCTCGGCGACGAACGTCGCCGCGCCCGCGATCCGGATCCCGTCGATCACGTCGTCCGGGCCGATCGAGCGCCGGGCGGCGCACTGCGTGCACAGCGTCACCTTGCCGGCCGTCAGCACCGCGTCGAGCAGGTCGGGCAGGGGAGCGGACTCCGGGAGGCTGAACTCCGCCGCCCGACCGGGCAGCGCGAACCAGGCCGATTCGCCGGTCAGCCACAGCGACACGTCGATCCCGCTGCTGGCGGCGACCGAGGCGACGGTGAAGGCCTGGGAGCAGCGCTCTGGCGCGTCAAGCCCGGCGGTCACCTTGATGACTAGGGATCGGCTCATGGCCCAAGTCTGCCCCGCTGCCCGTCGCCGGGGCGCGTGGCCAGTACCGCAACGGCAGTTGCTCTGCCCGTGGTGGATGATCCTCTGTGGTGGTGCAGACGTCGGCGCCCGAGCTGGACGAGCTGTGTGGGCGGGTCGGGGTCCGGTTCGGGCGGGCGAGCCGCGGCGGCGGGTAGGCGGGTACGTGTCCGGGCTGGCCGCAGGGGCCGAGAAGAACGGCTGGACGCAGGCAGAGCGGACCGGGCAGCTCAGCCCGGACCGGGATGACACAGCCAGGTGCGGTCGCGGTACCAGGTCACGTTCTCCAATCCCGCTATGGGCGTACCCCCATGTACGAGGCGAGATCCGCAAGTCCGGCTTTTCGTGCTCGCCGCACGGTCGCTGCATCGAGTAGGTCACGCACAACGTGATGCGCCGCGCGCTGGTTCCTTAGCCACTCAG
>JADGHD010000358.1 GCA_019689615.1 Frankia sp.
GGGCTGGATGCCGGGCAGGTGATCCTCGCCGGGTCGTTCACCCGGCCGGTGTTCGCCCGCTCGGGCGACACGTTCCACGCCGACTACGGTCCGCTCGGCGCGATCACCTGTCGGTTCGCATGAGCGCGGGACAGGCCAGGATGACCGGCGGGGCGTTTCGGCGCCGGCTGCGCGCACCTGCGCCGGCCATCGGCATGTGGATCGCCAGCGGCAGCCCGTACTGCGCCGAGATCTGCGCCGGCGGCGGGCTGGACTGGCTGCTCATCGACGGCGAGCACGCACCCAACGATCTGCGCAGCACGCTCGCGCAGCTGCAGGCGGTGGCGCCCTACCCGGTCGCGCCGGTGGTGCGCCCGCCGACCGACGACCCGGTTCTGATCAAGCAGCTGCTCGACATCGGCGCGGAGAGCCTCCTGCTGCCGATGGTCGAGTCCGCCGACCAGGCTGCCGCGATCGTCGCCGCCACCCGCTACCCGCCGGCCGGCATCCGGGGTGTGGGGGCCGCGTTCGCGCGGGCCTCCCGCTGGGGGCGCGTCGAGGGCTACCTGCAGGCCGCCGACGAGCAGGTCTGTGTCATGGTGCAGATCGAGTCCCGGCGGGGGCTCGCGGCATGCGGGGAGATCGCGGCCGTCGACGGGGTGGACGGGGTGTTCTTCGGCCCCGCCGACCTCGCGGCTTCGCTTGGGCACCTCGGCCGGCCGGACCACCCGGACGTGGTCGCCGAGATCTCCCATGCCATCGCCACCGTCAACGCGCTTGGCAAGGCCGTCGGCGTGAACGCGTTCGCCGAGCCGCTGGCACGGCGCTACCTCGACCTCGGGGTGCGGTTCATCCTCGTCGGCGCGGACGTGACCCTGCTGGCACGGGGGAGCGAGGAGCTGGCCGCGCGTTTCCGCGGTGTCGCCGCGCCGTCCGACCAGTGCTGATCATCTCGTCCCCGAACTCAGGGAGCAGGACGTGGACACGGTAACGATGCGCATCGGCGCCGAGCGGCGCGCGAGCGCCGCGACGTTCGAGTCGATCGACCCCTACATCGGCATGCCCTGGGCCACGGTCCCGGAGGCGGCCCGCCGCGACGTCGATGATGCGGTGGCCGCGGCTCGGGCGGCCTTCGACGGCGGCGCCTGGAGCCAGTTGCCCGGCCGCGAGCGGGGCCGGCTGATGCGCCGGCTGGCAGCCGTGATCGATGGGCACGCCGACGAGCTCGCACTCGCCGAGACCCGCGACAACGGCAAGCTCCTGCGCGAGATGAGCGGCCAGGTCCGCGGGCTGTCCGCCTGGTACGAGTACTACGCAGGACTGGCCGACAAGATCGATGGCCGGGTCGTGGACACCAACCGGCCGGACTACTTCGGCTTCGTCACCCGGGAGCCGGTCGGCGTCGTCGGCGCGGTGCTGCCGTGGAACTCGCCGCTGCTGCTGCTTACCTTCAAGCTCGCCCCGGCGCTCGCGGCCGGCTGCACGATGGTCGCGAAGCCGTCCGAGCACGCGCCGGTGTCCATCCTGCGGTTCGCCGACCTGTTCGAGGAGGCCGGCTTCCCACCCGGGGTGTTCAACACGGTCAGCGGGGCGTCGCGCTCGGTCGGCGAGTGGCTGGTCGCCCATCCCGGGGTCGACCGCGTCTCGTTCACCGGCTCGGAGGTCACCGGCATGGCGGTCGCCCGTTCGGCCGCCAGCCACCTAGCCCCCGTGACGCTGGAGCTCGGCGGCAAGTCCGCCAACATCGTCTTCCCGGACGCCGACCTGACGGGCGCCGTCAACGGCCTTGTCGCGGGCATCTTCGCCGCTGCCGGGCAGACCTGCATCGCGGGCTCCCGCGCACTGGTGCACACCGACGTGTACGAGGAGGTCGTCTCCCGGGTCGCCGACAGGGCAGCCAAGATCCGTCTTGGTGATCCGAAGGACCCCGACACCGAGATGGGCCCGATCTGCTTCCCCGGCCAGCACGAGAAGATCCGCCGCTTTGTCAGGGACGCGAAGGAGCGGGGCGCCGAGCTCGTCGTCGGCGGCGGCGACGGCGGGCTCGGCGGGCTGTTCTTCGAGCCGACGGTCATCGCGAACGTCACCAACGACGCGCAGATCTGCCAGGAGGAGATCTTCGGCCCGGTGCTGAGCGTGCTGCGCTTCTCCACCGAGCAGGAAGCGGTGGCGATCGCGAACGACTCACGCTACGGGCTGGCCGCCGGCGTCTGGACCACCGACGTGCGCCGCGCCTTCCGGGTAACCAGGGCGCTGCGGGTCGGCACCGTGTGGGTGAACGCCTACCGCACCCTGAACTACGCGATGCCGTTCGGCGGCACCAAGAACAGCGGGTTCGGCCGGGAGAACGGGACCGAGGCCCTCCACGAGTACCTGCACGAGAAGGCCGTCTGGATCGAGACGACGGGCGCCACCCGCGACCCGTTCGTGCTCGGCTGAGGAGGCAACCATGACCAGCGCGCCCGACGGCGGGCCAGTGCCGCTGCCGCTGGCCGGCGTGACGGTCGTGGCGATCGAGCAGGCGGTCGCGGCCCCGTTCGCCACCCGCCAGCTCGCCGACCTCGGCGCCCGGGTGATCAAGATCGAGCGGCCGGGCACGGGCGACTTCGCCCGCGGCTACGACGAGACCGTCAAGGGACTGGCTAGCTACTTCGTGTGGCTCAACCGGGGCAAGGAGTCGCTGTCGCTCGACCTGAAGCGGCCGGAGGCGGCGGAGGTGCTGCGTGCGCTGCTGGCCGGCGCCGACGTCTTCGTCCAGAACCTGGCGCCCGGCGCGACCGCCCGGCTCAGGCTCGACGCCGCGACGCTGCGCGCCCGCGACCCCGGGCTGATCGTCTGCGACATCTCCGGCTATGGCTCGGCGGGCCCGATGCGCGACCGGAAGGCGTACGATCTGCTCATCCAGTGCGAGACCGGGCTGCTCTCGGTGACCGGCTCGCCGGAGGAGATGGCCAAGGTCGGCATCTCGGTGGCCGACATCGCGGCCGGCATGTACGCCTTCACGGGCGTGCTCACCGCCCTGTACATGCGGGAGCGGTCCGGGCAGGGCGCGGCGCTGGAGGTGTCGCTGTTCGACGCCCTCACCGAGTGGATGGCGCAGCCGATGTACTACGCGATGTACACCGGAACGCCGCCCGCGCGGACCGGAGCCAGCCACGCCTCGATCGCGCCGTACGGCGGCTTCCGGACAGGGGACGGCGGCACTGTGCAGATCGCCGTGCAGAACGAGCGGGAGTGGGCGCGGTTCTGTCAGACCGTGCTGCGCCGCCCCGAGCTCACGGCGGACTCCCGCTACACCACGAACGCGGCCCGGGTGAGCCACCGTGACGCGCTCACGGTGGACATCGAGTCCGCGCTGGTCGGCCTCGACACCGAGGAGACGATCGCCCGGCTGGATGCCGCGGGCATCGCCAACGGGCGGGTCAACACGGTGCTCGACCTGCTCGGGCACCCGCAGCTCGCGGTAGGGGAGCGGTGGCGCGAGGTGGACTCGCCGGTTGGTTCGCTGCCCGCCGTGCGCCCACCGGTGCGCATCGGCGGCGTGGATCCGGTGATGGGCGCCATCCCGGCTGTCGGCGAGCACACCGACACGTTGCTGGCCGAGCTCGGCTACGACCCGCCCGCCATCGAGCGCCTGCGGGCTGCCGGCGTCCTCTGATCTGCTCTTTCGGCCGGCGCCCGGGGGGGGGGGGGGGCGGCACCCCCCCCCCCCCCCCGGGCGGGTTCGGTCAGCGCAGCGGGTTGGTGCGTTGGACGAGCTGGCGGACTATGACGTTGCGCTGGATCTCGTTGGTTCCCTCCCCCACGATCATCAGCGGGGCGTCGCGGAAGTAGCGCTCGACGTCGAACTCGGTCGCGTAGCCGTAGCCGCCGTGGATGCGGACGGCGTTGAGGGTGACCTCCATGGCCATCTCGGAGGCGAACAGCTTGGCCATGCCCGCCTCCATGTCGGCGCGCGCGCCCGAGTCGTACACCTCGGCGGCGTGCAGGATGAGCTGGCGGGCGGCGAGGATCTTCGTGGCCATGTCGGCGAGGTAGTTCCCGATGGACTGGTGCTGCCAGATCGGCTTGCCGAAGGTCTCCCGCTCCTGCGCGTAGCGCAGCGCATCGTCGAACGCCGCCCGCGCGACGCCCAGCGCCCGCGACGCGACCTGGATCCGGCCGATCTCCAGGCCCGCCATCATCTGGGCGAAGCCCTTGCCGGTCACCCCGCCCAGCACGGCGTCCGCCGGTGCCCGGTAGTCGTCGAAGTGCAGCTCGCAGCTCTCGATGCCCTTGTAGCCGAGCTTTGGCAGGTCCCGGGAGATGGTGTAACCGGGACCCTTCTCGATCAGCAGGATGCTGATGCCACGGTGCGCGGGCCTGGCGGACGGATCGGTCTTGCAGAGCAGCGCGGCGAGGTCGGAGCGCCGGGCGTTGCTGATCCAGATCTTGGAGCCGTTGACCAACCAGCCGCCCGCGCCGCCGTCGATCGGGCGGGCGACGGTGCGCATGGCCTGCAGGTCGGAGCCACCGCCGGGCTCGGTAAGCGCCATCGTGGCCCGCAGCTCGCCGGTGGCCATCCGGGGCAGGTACTTCCGCCGCTGCTCCTCGGTGCCGAACCGCAGCAGCAGCTTGGACACCACTGAGTGTCCGCCGAACGCGCCGGCCAGGCTCATCCAGCCCCGGGAGAGCTCCTCGGTGACGCGGGCGTAGCAGGACGTCGAGACGCCGAACTCCCCGTACGGCTCGGGAATCGTGAGGCCGTAGACACCCATCGCCTTCATCTGTTCGATGAGGTCCTCGGGGTAGGTGTTGGTGTGCTCGAGGTCGCGCGCGACGGGGCGGACCTTCTCATCGACGAAGCTGGCGACCAGCCGGATGATCTCCTCATCCTCGGCGCTCAGTCGGGAACTTGCAGTTGGCACGTTGCTCTCCTCGCCGACCCGGCCCGCGGCCGCCGGCCGGGGATCGGATGGCCTGGTCGTGGTCTGGTCGTGATCGGGATCGGCCCTCGGGCCGCCAGGTGCCGGGTAGCGGGGCGGCGCGGAGCTTCAGGCCATGGCCGCGCCGGACGAGCATCGTCCAGCGGAACCGGACTACCGCGACGTGGGCCCGCGCACCCTCCGGAACCATTCGTGAGCAGCTATCCGGGGTTCCTGGTAAAGGCTAGTATCTGACACGGTCGTCACAAAATTCCAGGCGGTGGGACGGAGGCCGGCGAGTGGACCTTGACTTCTCGAAGGAGCAGGTCGAGTTCCGCGACCAGGTGCGGACGTGGCTGCAGGAGAACGCGTTCCGTGAGCCCCGCCCTCACGGGGGCGCGGCGATGCGCGAGTACGACCTCGCCTGGCAGCGCACCCAGTGGGAGGGCGGATGGGCCGGCATCTCCTGGCCGCGGGAGTATGGCGGTCGCGGGCTCTCGCTGCTCCAGCAGCTCATCTGGTTCGAGGAGTACGCCCGCGCCGGCCTGCCGGGCATCGACGCGTGCTTCGTCGGGCTCAATCACGCCGGCCCCACGCTGATGACCCGGGCGAACGAGGAGCAGAAGGCCTATCACCTGCCGCGTATCCTGCGCGGCGAGGTGGTCTGGTGCCAGGGCTTCTCCGAGCCGGGCGCAGGCTCCGACCTGGCGGCGCTCGGCACGCGGGCCCGGGTCGAGGGCGATGAACTCCTCGTG
>JADGHD010000359.1 GCA_019689615.1 Frankia sp.
CCACCACGGGTCGTGTTCGGCGAGAACAGCCGCCTCGTCCCAGTCGGGGCGGACCCAGGGCGGGTTCCCGACCTGGAGATCGAAGCCTCCCTTGGTGAAGACTTGGGGGAACTCCAGCTCCCAGTGGAAGAAGCCCTGCTCCTTGGCGATCCGCTCGGTTACGGTCAGCCACGGGTGGCGGGCAAGGGCCTCGTCAATCGGGAGGAGCGCTGCATAGGTGCGCTCCAGCTCTTCAGCGACGTCGAGGTCGCGCCAGCTCAGGTCGCTGGTGAATGTCAGCTGGCCGGCCTGCTCCGCCTGCCGAGCCCTGGGGTCGGCGCCGGCCTTGCCGAGCAGGGCCTCCAGGCCGGAGAGCCATGCCTCCCAGTCGGGAGGGGCTATCTCGCTGGTCAGCGGCCATGACCACAGGGCGCACCAGGCGTCCATCACCCGGCGCAGCCGCCCGTAGGCGCTGCCCGGGTCGTTGCGCACCTCCTCGACCTGCTCGCGGGTGACCGGCTCCGCCCCCGGAGGCAGGCCGGTCAGGGCCGGGTCGGCGCCCCAGACGCGGGTCTCGCGGCGGATACCGGCCTCGGCGAGCTCGATCCGCCGTCGGGCGAGCTCCCACAGCGCCTCGACCCGGGTCGCCAGCCGCACCAGCCGCTTGACGGTGGCCGCGTCGGGCGTCCTGAGCACCGACGAGCGCCACTTCCGCAGCTGCTCGCGCTTCTCGGGCGCATAGGTCCTGGCTTCCGCGGTGTCGACGACGGCACCCCACCCGGCTGCGGGCAGCAGGAAGTGGTGGATGCCGGAGCCGACGGACGGGACGACGCCGGGCGTGGCCGGGTCATAGAGGCCGATGTCGGTCGGGACGGCCTCCAGCCACGCCTTTTTCTTCAGCAGGCTCGGGTCGTAGACCGCACGGCGTGCGCCGATCAGACTGTTTCCTCGGCGTAGGTGCAGACCAAACCAGGGTGCGGCCAGGCCGGCCTGCATGGTGTCCAGCCATAGCGATACCTCGGCGAGCTCGACCGCCGTCGCGTTCAGGTCCACCCCGTAGACCTGGTGCAGCGCCAGGTAGGCCTTCACTCGCTGCAGCTCGAGCGGATAGCGCTCGGCTGGGATGCGTTCGCCGCGTTCCTCCTGGGCGCGACGCAGGTACTCGGCGGCAAGCTGGCGGACAGCCTCGATGGCGAACGCGCCGGACCCGAGCGCCGGCTCGCAGATCGTCATCTTCAGGATGTCGGCGGAACTCGTTCTCGTGCCGCCCTGGTCGAGCAGTTCGGCCAGCGCGTGGCGGACGACCGAGCGGGTCAGCGACTCCGGGGTGTAGTACGACGCGGACCGCTGACGTTCCCGGCCAGCCAGCCGGAAGATGAATGAGCCCTTGCGGTGCAGCACCGGCCTGGGCTCGCCGGTCTCGGGGTCCTTCTCCCGCACGAGCGTGTCGGCGGGGACCTCGCGTACCCGCTCGGCAGGCAGCAGCCAGGTGCCGTCGGACGGGTCACCGCCCTTGGCGACCTCGTACAGGTCGGTCTCGGCGATCATGCCGGACCAGGACATGAGGCCCTCGTAGACCGCGCCCAGCTGGTTGATGCCCAGCTCGGCGTAGGAGATGAAGCCGCGGTCGGCGCCGGGCTTCTCCGGGGTGAGCAGCAGATGGCGCAGTACCTGCTGCAGCGCCTCGTTGCCGAGCCCGACCTCGTCGATCAGCTCGGTGGCCTTGGGGGCGAACAGGTCGGAGCGCAGCGCCTGGAACACCAGCTGCTCGCCGTGCGCGGCCTCGTCATCCCCGTCATGCTCGTCGCCCTGGGTGCTCGCCGGGTGGTAGCCCTGGTCGACGAGGCGGAACAGCAGGGCGAGGGACTCGTAGATGTGGGTGCCGTTGCGGGAGCGCTCGGTGGACAGGTCGGTGAGGACGAGGTCGCGCAGCCGGTCGAGGCCGTAGCCGGCCTGGTACTCGGGCGCGTTGACCGGCAGCACCTCCAGCTGCGGGGACGCCTCCGCGTAGAGCAGGAACAGGATCCGGTAGAGGAACCGCAGCGACTGGCGGGCCAGCTCCGGGCCGAGGTCTGGCACACCGAGTACCGGGAGGCCGCGCGCGACCCGGCGGTTCACCACGTCGTTCGCGATGATCGAGATCGACAGCCGCACGCCGCGGCGCAGGTCGGCGGAGACGCCGACGGTGTGGGCGACGGACTTCTCCAGCAGATCGAGCCACGGGGTCTGGCCGTCCTCGGCGGGCAGGAGCAGGTCCGGGCCGAGCATCGCGGCGACGTGCTCCAGCTCGCCGGCCCGGCGGGCGTCGCGGCGGTCGACGACCACGCCGAGGTCGACGGCCAGCCAGCGGCCCTCCGGCCAGCGGCTGCGTTCGGCCAGCAGCATCCAGCGGCCGGCCTGCACCAGCACCAGCGGGGGCGCGTCGTCGGTGAGGAAGATCGTGGAGACCGTCCTGGCCAGCCCGGACAGCTTCTTGCCGTTGACGAGTGCCGGGTCGAGCAGCACGCCGGTTTCCGGGTCGAGCAGCTCCTCGACCGCGCTCACCGGCCTGGCCTCCAGGATCAGCAGCGCCGGGCCGGTCGGACTCGGGTGGACGACCGCGGACGGCAGGGATACCTCGTCGCCGGAGCGGTCCGACTTCCAGGCGGTGACCTCCCGGTCGAGCAGCAGGGCGCGGCGGACCTGGCGGTGCAGGTCGCGGAGTTCGTCGGCGGTGGGGTTCTCGCCGAGGCTGCCGAACCGGCGGGCCAGGGCCGTGGCCGCGCCGCGCAGGGCCGAGCGGGCGGTCGGGTGGCCGTCCTTCTCGATCTCCTCCCAGCGGTCGCGCAGTGCCAGGACCTCGGCGAGGAAGGTGCCGGAACGGGCGTCGGACGTCAGGTAGTGCTCGGAGATCCACGACTCGCCGACGATGACTGCGTCAAAGCTCGGCATCAGCCCTGCCCTCCCTGGTTCACGGGGATGACGACGGCGAGCGGGCGGAGCAGCCGCTGGCTGGCCTTCAGCGAGCGGGCGATCTCCTCTTCCAGCGTGACCCGCGCCGCCAGCCGTCGAACCTTCGCTCTGGCCGAACCGGTCAGCTCGTTCTCCAGCCGGGCCGCCTCCTCGCGCCAGCGCAGCTGCCGCGACGACCAGGCCGCAAGCCGGCGGGCCAGGTCGGCGTGCTGGGTCTGCTCGGCCAGGTCCAGGACCGCGGTGGCGGCGTCGATCGCGGCCGGGACCAGCGCCTCACGCTCTTTGGTGACGACGGCCGGCCCCGGGTTGACCGGGTTGGCGTCCTTCAGGCCGGTGCCCTCGAACAGCTCCAGGCCGTCGACGACCTCCGCCAGTGGCAGGTCGGCGCGGCCGGTGGGGAACTGGACCGACACCATCTGCCGGGTGACGACCTGTCCGCGCTGGTTCATCAGCGTCGCCAGCACCAGCACCCGCGGGACGTCGACCGGCCCCTGGATCAGCGGCACCTCGTTGCGGCCCATCGCGGCCAGCACCTTGTCCGCCGCCCAGTCGAGCACCGGGTGCAGCGGGGACAGGAAGTGCGCCTCCGGCCAGGTCGAGCCCTGCGCCGCCAGGCCCTCCCGGGCGCCCCGCAGGCTCTCCTTCGCGACCTCGGGGGTCGTGGCGAGCAGCAGCCGCTCGCGTACCCGGCGCTCGCTGACGTAGGAGGCGGGCAGCGCGTCGAGGCGGGCCCGCAGGTCGCGCGGCGGGGTCAGCGAGACCAGCGTCCCGCTCTGGTGGACCTTCCAGTTGACGCCGCCGCTGCCTGGGGGCGCGCCTCGGTCCTCGTTCGGTGGCGCGCTCGGCTGCTCGTAGATCTCGTGCAGCGCCTCCTCCAGGAAGGCGACGTCGCTCGGGTAGAGCGACTCGCGCGGGCGCTCCGGCGGCGGCGGGGGCAGGACGGCGTTCGCGGCGGCGGCGACGTACTCGGTGTCGAACGCGGGGTCACCACCAGAGGCGGCTGGCGTCTCGTCGTCCTCCTCGAACAACGCCGACAGCTCGTCCTCGTCGCCGCTGGGGCCGAAATCCCCCGCAGCGCTGGTCGCGGCACCGCCGGCGGCGCCGACGCCGGCCAGGACCGCGGACGGGTCGGGGATGACCTCGTCGAGGTCGCGGTGGCGGGCCAGCGCGGTGAGGATCGCCTTCTCCTCGGCCCGCTCCGAGTGCAGGTGCATCAGGCTGGCCGCGTCGCCGAGCGTGGTGTGGGCGAGGTGCTCCTTCTCCAGCAGGCGCTGCAGCACCCGGATGTCGCCGCTGAACAGCTCGTCGGACGGGGTGAGCGCGAGCGCGGCGATCTGCGGCGGGTGCTGCTGGCCGTACCGGTCGATCCGGCCGTTGCGCTGCTCGATCCGGATCAGCGACCAGGGGATGTCGACGTGCACGAGGTGGTGGCACTGGGCGTGCAGGTTGACGCCCTCGCTGGCCACGTCGCCGGTGATCAGGAGGCGGACCGGGCTGGCCGCGGTCTTGAAGTCGTCGACGATGCGTTCCTGCTCGACGTCCGGCAGCGCGCCGTGCATCACGGCGACCTGGTCGTCGCTCAGCCCCAGCCGGGCGGGCAGATGCCTGGCGAGCCAGCGCAGGGTGGCGACCCGCTCGGCGAACAGCACCGCGCGCGTGGCCGACCTCGGGCCGATCCCGATGTCGGCCAGGTATTTCGCCAGCGTCGTGAGCTTGCCGTTAATGGCCAGGTTCTCCGGGCTGAGCGCGGCATCGGCGAGGTCACGCAGCCGTTCCAGGGCCTGGCGTTCCCGCTCGGTGTCTCGGCCGGTCACCGTGCCGAGCCGCTTGAGCCTGCTCTCTGTCGTCTCCAGCAGCGCTTCCGGGGACGAGAGGAACGCCTTGGCCAGCGTCCACGGGAACAGCGCCGAGCCTTTGCCGCAGACCGGGGGTTTGGCGTCGCCGCGCGGATAGAGCCAGGTCTCGGACAGCTCGGTGGCGATCGCGTCCTCGGCCGGCGACGGCGGCACCGGGATGATCCGGGGCTCCGGCCGTAACGCCCACTCGGCGCCGACCTCCTCGGCGACCTCGGGCGAGTTGCGGTGCCGGCGGACGAACAGCCGGGTCACGTCGGCCACGTCGTACTCGCCGTCCGGGCCGACCGCGGTCGGGTCCAGCAGCCGCAGCAGCTCGGCGAACGACTCCTTGCGGCCGTTGTGCGGGGTCGCCGAGGCGAGGATCAGGGCTTCCGCGTTCGGCGCCAGGACCCGGGCCAGCTCGTTGTTCAGCGTGCCGCTGTTGGTGACGTTGTGCGACTCGTCGATGACGACGACGTCCCAGCGGTGCTTCTCCAGGAAGGAGCGGTACCGGGGCGACTTCAGGGTGTCGATCGAGACGATGATCCGCCGGTAGTAGGTGAACGGGTTCCGGTTGGCTGGGAGCTTCTGCCGCACCCGCTGCAGCCCGTCCGAGTCCAGCCGGACCAGCGGCAGCCCGAACCGGCACCACAGCTCGTGCTGCATCTGCTCCAGGACGTGGCGCGGGGTCACGACCAGCACCCGGTCGGCCCGGCCGCGCCGGGTCAGCTCGGCCAGGAGCATGCCGATCTCGAGCGTCTTGCCCAGCCCCACCGCGTCGGCGATGAGGACCCGCGGGCGCAGGTTCTCCGGCGCGAGCGCGTGCGCCACCGCCCGGCGCTGGTACTTCAGCGGGT
>JADGHD010000360.1 GCA_019689615.1 Frankia sp.
ACCTGCTGTACGCCGCCGTCGACCCGCGGGTCCGGCCGGCATGACCGCGACCAGCCCGTCCGCCGCCGGGACTGACCCGCGGCCCGACCACCGGTGGCCATGGGGACCCGACCGCCGGCGGCCATGGGGAGAGGAATGAGCGCCATCCCGGCACCCGCGGCCTCACCGGCCGGTGGCCACGCGGGCCGGCCCTACCTGGAGGTCCGCGACCTGAGGGTGACGTTCCACACCGACGAGGGCGACGTGCGCGCGGTCGACGGGCTGTCGTTCTCCCTGGAGCGCGGCCGCACGCTCGGTATCGTCGGCGAGTCCGGCGCCGGCAAGAGCGCGGCCGGCCTCGCCCTGATGGGCCTGCACCGCGGCCGGCGGACCACGGTCAGCGGCCAGATCTGGCTCGACGGCGAGGACCTGGTCGCCGCCCCGCCGCAGTGGGTCCGGGCGCTGCGCGGACGGGAGATGGCGATGGTCTTCCAGGACCCGCTGTCGGCCATGCACCCGCACTACACGGTCGGCGAGCAGATCATCGAGGCCTACCGGGTGCACCACGACGTCTCCCGCCGGGCGGCCCGGGCACGCGCGATCGAGATGCTCGACCGGGTCGGCATCCCGGACGCGCGCCACCGGGTGGACGACCACCCGCACCGGTTCTCCGGCGGCATGCTGCAGCGGGCGATGATCGCGATGGCGCTGGTCAACAACCCGGCGCTGCTCATCGCCGACGAACCGACCACGGCCCTCGACGTCACCGTGCAGGCCCAGATCCTCGACCTGCTCGCCGACCTGCAGCGGGAGTTCGACTCGGCGATCATCCTGATCACCCACGACCTCGGCGTGATCGCCGAGGCCGCGGACGACGTGCTGGTGATGTACGCCGGCAACGCGGTCGAGCGCGGCCCGGTCGGGGAGATCTTCGCCGCGCCGCGCCACCCGTACACCTGGGGGCTGCTGTCATCGATCAGCCGGCTCGACCGGACCCGCACCGACCGCCTGCGCGCCGTCCAGGGCAGCCCGCCCAGCGGGGTCGACCTGCCGCCGGGCTGCGCCTTCCACCCGCGGTGCGCCTGGGCTGGGCTGGCCGGCCCCGCGACCGCCACCGAGCGCCCGCCGCTCGAGCAGGTCGCGCCCGGCCACTGGGCCGCCTGCCACCTGCCGGCCGAGACCAGGGAGCGGATCTTCCGGGAGGAGGTGGCTCCCGGCCTGTGAACCCCTCCGACGACACCGGTCGCGCGCCAGCCAGACCGCGCGACGTGCCCGGCGCGGGCGGCGGCGCCACGGCGCCCGCGGTCGGCCTGGTCAAACCCCAGCCGCGGCCGGACGAGCCGGTCGCGCCCGCGGCGGCCCCGCCGGCGGCGGAGCCGGCCCTGGTCCGGGTGACCGACCTGCGGGTGCACTACCCGGTCAGCCGGGGCGCGCCGCTGGCCCGGCGGGCCCGGGTGGTGCGCGCCGTGGACGGGCTGACCTTCGAGATCCGCCCGGGGGAGACGCTCGGCCTGGTCGGCGAGACCGGCAGCGGGAAGAGCACCACCGGCCGGGCGGTCTGCCGGCTGGTGGAGCCGACCGGCGGGCGGGTCGAGTTCGCCGGGCGGGACATCACCCACCTGTCGGCACGGGCGCTGCGCCCGCTGCGCCGCGACCTGCAGGTGATCTTCCAGGACCCGTACACCTCGCTGAACCCGCGGCACACCGTCGGCACGATCGTGTCCGCGCCGCTGCGGGTCGCCGGCGGCATGTCCCGGGAGGAGATCCGCGAGCGGGTGCGCGAGCTGCTCGAGCTGGTCGGGCTCAGCCCGCAGCACGCCAACCGCTACCCGCACGAGTTCTCCGGCGGCCAGCGGCAGCGGATCGGCATCGCCAGGGCGCTGGCCACCAGCCCGCGGCTGGTGATCGCCGACGAGCCGGTGTCGGCGCTGGACGCCTCGGTGCGGGCCCAGGTCGTCAACCTGCTCGCCGACCTGCGGGCGGAGCTGGGGCTGACCTACCTGTTCATCGCGCACGACCTGGCCGTCGTGCGCCACATCAGCGACCGCGTCGCTGTGATGTACCTTGGCACGATCGTCGAGATGGCTGACCGGGCCGGCATGTACGAGCACCCGTTGCACCCGTACACCCACGCCCTGCTGTCGGCCGTCCCGGTACCGGACCCGGTGAAGCAGCACCGGCGAGAGCGGATCCTGCTGCGGGGCGACCCGCCGACTCCGCTCGACCCGCCGCCGGCCTGCCGGTTCCACCCACGATGCTGGAAAGCCGAGGAGGTGTGCAGGACCGTGGAGCCGACGCTGGTCGAGATCCAGCCCGGCCATCAGGTGGCCTGCCACTTCCCCGAGGAGCGGGAGCTGGTCTAGATGGTGCTCGGGCTGTCGGTCGCCGTGATCATCATGAGCGTGCTGCTCGTGCTGCTGGTGCTGCTGCACCGGGCGAAGGGCGGTGGCCTGTCGACGCTGTTCGGCGGTGGCGTCTCGTCGTCGCTGGGCGGCTCGTCGGTGGTCGAGAAGAACCTCGACCGGCTCACCATCGCCATCGGGGTCGTTTGGGTCATCTGCATCATCGGTCTCGGTCTGCTGCTCAAGAATTGAGCCCCCGATGGGTGTCCCGGTCGCGACACCGGGGGCTCATCACCCGCTCCTCGCGGGTGGTTCACGCTGTTCATGTGGTTGACGCTGTCCCGGTATCCGTCGGCGGCGTGGCGCCGTCGCCCGCACCCAGCCCGCTCCCCGCGCACAGCCCCGCCGCGGCCGTACCCGCCGCCCCGGCCAGAAGGCGCGCCGCCGGTCGTCGCCTGCGGCCGCCGCGGCTGCTCGCCGGCCTGCTGGCCGCGCTGCTGACCGCGGCGCTGGCCGCGTGCGGCGGTAGCAGCGACGGTGGCGCCGTGGGCGAGGCCGCCATCAGCCCCACCGCGACCGCCACCCCCCGCGAGGTGCCGACCGACAAGCCCGGCGGCACCCTGCGGATCGTCGCCGAGTCGATGCCGACCGGCGACCCGGGATGGGCCGACACCACCGGCGACCGGGTCATCGCCCGGCTGCTGACCCGCCAGCTGTACTCCTACCCGGCCGACAGGGACGTCGCCGGCGCCGTCATCCCGCGGCCCGACCTGGCCGTCGGGGCGCCGACGGTCACCGAGAACGGCACGGTCTACACCGTGCGGCTGCGCTCCGCGGCGAAGTGGGACACCACCCCGCCGCGGCGGATCACCGCCTCCGACGTCGCCCGCGGCATCAAGCGGCTGTGCCTCCCGCCGAACCCGTCGCCGATGCGCGGCTACTTCTCGGCGACCGTCGTCGGGTTCAACGACTACTGCACACAGCTGTTCACGATGCCCGTGGAGCAGGCACAGCAGTTCATCGAGTCGGAGTCACCCGAGGGCATCCAGGTCATCAACGACATCGACATCGCATTCAAGCTGATCGCCCCGGTCAACGACTTCGTCGACATCCTCGCGCTGCCGGCGGCGTCCCCGGTGCCGTTCGAGGCGCTGCGGCAGCCGCCCGACTCGCCGCAGTTCCTGGCCAACCTGGTGTCCGACGGCCCCTACCGGATCACCTCGGTGGCCGACGGGGTGTACCGCCTGTCCCGCAACCCGGGCTCGAACGGCTCGATCGACCCGCTGCGCCGGGCCCTGCCGGACCACGTCGAGATCAGAACCGGGATCGACGCAGCTACCGCACAGCAGATGATCGAGGCTGGCGAGGCCGACATGGCGCTGGACGCCGCCGTGCCCGCCGACCGCGCCCGCGAGCTCGCGCTGGCCGCCGATCCGCGGCTGCGGGTGGCCGAGCAGACCGGATCGACGCTGCTGCTCGCCGTCGGCTTCAACGGCCCGTCGGCGGCGGCGCTGCGGGAGCTGTCCGTCCGCGAGGCGCTGACCTACTGCGTCGACCGGGCTGCGGTCGCCACGGCCCTCGGCTCCCCGTTGCTGGCCCGGCCCACCACCCAGCTGCTGCAGCCGACGATGACCGGCTACACCGAGCTCGACCCGTTCCCGACGACGCCGGCCGACGCGGGCGACCCGGCACGCTGCGCCGCTGGCCTGGCCGAGACCCCTGGCGGGCCGGTGACCGCGCTGACCCTGCTCACCACCGACAGCCCGCGCGACGCCGCGGTGGCCGACGCGCTGGTGGCGGCGTTCGGCCGGGCGGGGGTGCGGCTCGACGTGCGGGCGCTCAGCCCGGTGGACTTCGCGGCCGCGGCGGTGAGCCCGGTGGCGCAGACCTGGGACCTGGCGCTGACCACGATCACGCCGCTGTGGTTCGGCGACGCCGGCCGGACGGTGTTCCAGCCCCTGCTGGACGACCTGTGGGTCGGCGCCCGGCCGGTCGACGGCGGGTACCGCAGCACCGAGGTCCCCGGGCTGCTGGCGGCGGCGCTGCGGGCGAGCGACGAGACGGTGGCCGCGGCCAACTGGGCCGAGCTGGAGCGCACCGTGCTCACCGACGTCGCGGTGATCCCGCTGGCCGTGGTCACCGAGGCGCACTACCACAGCCAGACGGTGCTCTCCTGGATCGACATCCCGTCACTGGGCACCGGCGACCCGACCGGCATGGCGCTCGGCCCGGCCTGACCCGCTCTGGGCCCGCCGGCCTGTCAAGGGCCGACCGGACGGTTGCCTGTCGACGCTGGTCACCGGTATCCCAATGGGCGGGTGGGCCGTCCGGCGGTGGTTGCGCGCACGGCGCCCCCGGTGCGCCATCTGGTTGGGTTGGCGTCCTACACTCGCCCAAAGGGTGAACCGGGAACTTCACCTGGGGTAACCGGTTCGCCGGGTCGCTAACTTGGCCGGGGTCGGCTACGAGACGAAGGAGCACGCGGGCCGTGGCAGGTGGCAACGCCATCCGGGGGAGCCGGGTCGGAGCGGGACCAATGGGGGAGGCCGAGCGGGGCGAGGCAGCTCCGCGTCGGCGGGTGTCCTTCTACTGCGCGAACCAGCACGTGACGCGGCCGTCATTCGCGGCGGACGCGCCCATCCCCGATGTGTGGGACTGCCCCAGCTGTGGCTACCCGGCTGGCCGTGACCCGAACAACACCCCAGCGCCGCCGAAGACCGAGCCGTACAAGACCCATCTCGCCTACGTCCGGGAACGGCGCAACGAGAAGGACGGCGAGGCGATCCTCGCCGAGGCGCTGGCGAAGCTGCGCGGCGAGGCGACAGCGACCAACTGACTCGCTGGGCCAGGGCCCGCGCCGTGCCCCTGAGGCGCGGGCCCTGGCCGGCGACAGCGATCGACCGACCGACGCGGGGCGGCGCCCGCGCCGATGCGACGACACGGGCGCGCGGCTCGTGGCCGGGCAGGCCGCCAGCCGACGCGCCGGGCTGGTGCCCGCGGGCTGCGCCATGGCTCGTGGCCCCACCTTCTTCCCGGATGGCCCAGCGAGCGAGGTGACCGGGTGCCAGCCGCCGCGGAGGGGCCAGGCGCCACCAGCGGCCGGCTGGTGGCGCGGCGCTACCGGCTGATCCGCGTCCTCGGCGCCGGCTCGATGGGCACCGTCTGGCTGGCCCGCGACGAGACCCTGGACGTCGAGGTCGCGGTCAAGCAGATCCACCCGCCGGCCGGCACCGCCGGCACCGGCGACGCTGCGTCCGCGGGCGGAGCTGTGTCCGCTGGTGGCGCCGACGGCGC
>JADGHD010000361.1 GCA_019689615.1 Frankia sp.
GGTCTCGAGCGCACCGGGTGGGCGGAGCACGCCCTCGCCGACCGGCCCGGCGGTGACCGCGGCGGCCCGGCCGGCACCGGCGCCGCGGCCGCCGGCGATGGTGGTGGCCGCGTCCTGACGCACGGGCCGGCGGGCCGGCGGCGCCACGGCGAGCTGGTGCGTTACCTGCTCGCGGACTTCACGGCCCAGCGCCGGCTGCACGAACTGACCCCCTACCCGCGCATCCTGGTCCCGCTGCGCGACCCGGTGGACCGGGCGTACGCCGCGTGGCGGCGAGCCAGAGCCGCCGGCACCGAGCCGATCGACGACTTCGCCGCGGCGCTGGCCGCCGAGCCTGCCCGGGCCGGCGCTGGTGGCGACTGGGCGGTCCGCTACGCCGAGCTCGGCCGGTACGGCGCCCAGCTCCAGCGGCTCCACACGCTGTTCAGCCCGACCCAGATCCTGATCATCCGGTACACCGACCTGGTCGCCGCGCCGGGCGTCGTGCTCGACCAGGCCTGCCGCTTCCTCGGCGTCGCGCCCGACGCCGGGATCGCGCCCGACGCCGTCCGCGTCGACCCGCCACCGACGGCCGGCTGGCCAGGCGCCCACCCCGCCGCTCCCCCGGAGCTGCGGGCGGCGCTCGTCGACCTGTTCCGGGCGGACATCCTGCTGTTGGAGTCGCTGACCCGCCGCTCGTTCGGCGCCTGGCTGGCCCCGGCCGGCGAGCCGGCCCCGGTGGCCGCGCCGCCGTCGGGGGGCTGACGGCCCGGCCCCGGCTGGTCGCGGGCGCGGCCGGCGCGGGATGCTCGGGCCATGGCCAGGCTGTTCGTCGCGGCGACGCTGCCGGCGACGGTCGTCGAGATCCTGGCCGCCGCGGCCGAGCGGGCCAGGGCGGCGGCGCCGGAGCTGGCGCTGCGCTGGGTTGAGCCCGCGCGGATGCACCTGACGCTGGTGTTCCTCGGCTCGGTGGACGACGCGCTGCGGCCGGAGCTGGCGGAGCGGCTGGGCCGCGTGGCCAGCCGGCACCCACCGGTCGCCGTCCGGCTGGCCGGCCCCGGCCGGTTCGGGCACCGGGTGCTGTGGGTGGGCGTCGCCGGTGAGCTGGCGCCGCTGGCCGCCGGCGTGCGCCGGGCGGCGGAGCGGGCCGGCGTGACCGGGCTGGACGACCGGCCGCTGCGGGCCCATCTGACCCTCGCCCGGTCCCGGGAGGATCCCCGCCCGTGGCGGCGCCGGCCCGGCACCGGCGGCGGCCAGCCGACCGACCTGGCCCCGTTGGTCGAGCTGCTGCGCGACCTGCCGGAAACCGCCTGGACCGTCGACCGGTTCGCGCTGATGAGCAGCGTGCTCGGCCCGAACCCGCGCTACGCCGTCGAGCTCGACTGGGCCCTGACCGGCCGGGCGTGACCCGCCGGTCGGCGGGCGCCGGCGGCGGGCAGCGGGCGGCGCCAGCGCGCCGGAGCCGGCCGCGGCGCTCACAGGTCGTCGAGGTCGTCCTCGGCGTCGCGGAAGGCCCTGCCCTGCGGGTCGCGCAGCGCGGCGGCCAGCGCGTGCCGGCGGTACCACGTGCCGGCCCGCCAGGCCAGGGCCCGGGCGAGGGCGTCGGTACCGGCGGCGGCGTCGACGTGGATCTCGCCCCCGATGCCGCCGACGACCCGCCACGGCGTGCGCACCGGCCGGCCGGACAGGTCGACGACCGTCAGCCGGGTGTGCTCGACGTACGGGGTCGCGTCCGGGGCGTGGCGGACGGTCGTCTCGTCACCCTCGGCGTCCGCCACCACCGGGCAGTCGCTGACCGCGGACGCGAGCGGGACCCCGAGCACGTAGCCGACCTCGGCGGCCCGGTCGAGCGGCACCCGCAGCGGAGCGACGTCGCCGAGCAGGGTGAGCAGGTCCGGGGCGTCGAGGACGACCGCATCCTCGGTCGGGACCACCCCGAGCGGGGTGCGCACGGTCAGCGGCGGGTCCAGCCGTCCGTCCGCGAGCGTGCCGTGGGGGTCCCCGTCGGGTCCGGCGGCCAGCCGGGTCGCCGCGGTGACCGCGGCGACGTAGAGCGCCCGGGCCGACGGCCAGGGGATGTCCCGCTCGGCGTCGCCCAGCCGGTCGAGCAGGTCGAGCACGCCGGGCAGGTCGCCGAGCACGTCGTCGAGGGTGTAGCGGCAGCCGAGCGCGCGCAGGAAGTCGTCGTCCACCATCGGCAGCGGCGCCGCCGGCGCGAACAGCCCGGCGAGCAGCGGGGCCGCGCCGGGCAGCCGCAGCTCCGGCGGTGGCAGCCGGACGACCTCGCCCGCGTCCCGGCGGACGGCCCGCGCCCAGCCGCCGCCGCCCTCACCGTCGCCGTCCTCGCCGTCCTCGTCGTCCTGTTCCGGCGACGTGGCGACCGGCAGCAGCGCGTGCCGGGACAGCCACCACCGGGTGTACGACGGCTCTTCACCCAGCACGACGTCGCGCAGCGGCGGGCGGGCGAGCTCGGCGAGCGCCTCCGGCCAGGCCGCCGGGTCGACCAGCTCCAGGTCCCGGACGGCGGCGAAGCCGCTCAGCACCAGCGGGGCGCCCGGCGCGCCAACCCGGGCGGCGGCGCGGCGCGCTGGCGCGAGCGCGGGCGAGTCGACCGCCTCCTCCACCCAGGTGTCGCTGTCGTCGAGGTCGAGCAGCACCGGCTCGTCCGGGTCCAGCGGCACATCCGTCGCGTAGAGCACGCCGAACGAGCGCAGCACCCCGACGGCCTCCAGCACCTCGGCCGGCCAGGCCTGGGCGACCCGTGGGTCGAGGGTGGCGAACGGGGCGTCGTCGGACACCACCCGGTCCAGCGGCCCGCCCTCGATCAGCAGCTCGGACGCGGCGACGAACTCGCCGTCGGCGTCCGGCAGCAGCAGGTCGCCCAGCCAGTCCAGGCCGAGCGCCACCTCCCGCTGGGTCAGGCCGGCGTCGCGGACCAGCGCGAGGACCGCCGTGGCCAGCGCCATCAGGTCCTGCGGGTCGTCGTCCGGGTCGGAGTCGGCCACCGCCTCGCGCACCGCCGGGTCGCGCAGCACCCCGGCCGGGGTGCCCTCGACCGCGCCCAGCGTGCGCAGCGCGTCCCGGGCCGCGCCGGCGCAGGCCTGCGGGTGGGCCACCCGCAGCGGCAGCCCGGAGGCGGCGAGCGCGACCACGTCCAGCTCGTCGGTCGGCAGCAGCACGCCCCGTGGCCCGGTGACCATCCGGACCCGCAGCCCCGGCGCGCCCGACCGGCCACTGCCGGCCGGCCCAACCTCGGCGTCCCCGCCAGGGCCCGGCGGGGTGGGGTCGGCCAACTCTGCATCGTCGTCCCACGAGTCCTCGCCGGCCACGACCGCCACGGGCACCGGCAGCGCGCCCAGGGCGTCCCGGTCCGGCGCGCTGATCAGCGTCGCGTACAGCGCCGCCCACCAGCTCGGTGGCCGGCGGGCCCCGGCCAGCGCCTCGACGAGGCCGGCGCTGTCGAGCCGGCGGACGCCGAGGGCGTCCAGGGCGGGGCGCCAGCGGCGCGCGGCGTACTGGGCGGGCAGCAGCCCGGCGACGATGGGCCCGCCGTCGCGGTACCGGTTGGCCAGGCCGGTGGGAGCGAGGTCGTCGAAGCCCGCGTCCGGGTCGGCGCCCAGCGCCGCCGGGGTGCCCAGGTCGAAGGCGACGTCCACGACGTCCGGCCGGGACGCGGCCCCGTGGCCGTCCGGCGTGGCCGGGTGCGGCGCGGCGAGCAGCGCGGTGACGGCGTCGGTGGCCGGGCCCAGGTCGCAGACGACGCACTCCCGGCCGAGGCGGCCGCCGGGCATCATGCCGGTCCGTGGCAGCAGCCGGTGCAGCGCGTCCCGCAGCCGGCCGTCCACCGGCCCGGCCGGCAGCCCGGTCGGCACGAGCTCGAGGGCGGCCAGCGGGTCCGGCGGGACCAGCGGGTCGCGCTCGACGGCCGGCCGCTGCTCGCCCGCCGCCCCACCGGACGGCTGGTCCAGCTCGGCGACGAGGCCGGCCAGGGTGACCTCCGCCGGGGCGGCGGCGAGGCCCGCGGCATCGGCTGCGGCCTCGGTGCCGGCCGTGCCGATGTGCACGGCGAGGGCGGCGATCGCCTCGGCGAGCCGGTCGGTCAGCCAGTCGCGCAGCGGGCCGGCGACCGTGTGCCGCCGCGACGGCTCCAGCGGCAGCTCCACGCTGACCAGCACCGGCAGCGACAGCGGCTCGTCGGTCGGCTGCGGCGCGCGGACCACCCGCGGCACGCCCTTCGGCCAGCCGTCGTCCGGGACCATGGCCCGGGCCGCGTACCCGGTGCGGGCCCGCTCCTCCACCGGCCGGTCCGCGAGCAGCGCCGCCGGGATCGTGCCGGCGCGCACGCAGCCCCGCCAGTGCTGCCCGTCGAGCAGGGCGACCTCGAGGGTGGCGTCCAGCGCCGTCTCCACCGGGTCGGCGGCGGGCGGGCCGAAGCCGGCCGGGCCGGCCTCGCGAACCTTCTCGGCCTGGCCGGCCAGCCGGCCGCGGTGCTCCCAGACGCAGGTGTGCGTGCGGACCTCGTCGTCGATGTCCAGGACCACCTCGGCCAGGCCGGGCAGCACGAGCAGCAGGGTCGGGTCGAAGTCCGTGAGCAGCTGGCGGGCTGTGGCGACCGCGTCGGCGTCGCGCAGCGGAAGCCGCACGACCGTGTCGTAGCCGGCGGGCGGGGGCAGCGGCGCCGGCTCGGCGAACGGCAGCCGCAGGACCGGGACGGCGCCGCCGCGGCGGGCCAGCTCCGCCCGCAGCCCGGCCGCGCCGATCTCGTGCACCGCGGCGACCGTCCGCGCCTTCGACCAGCTCACCCCGACCGGCGCGGCGCCGCGGGCTGGCCGGGAGACGATCGACGGGTCGTCGCTGACCGCGAGGACGGCGGCGAAGCCGGCGCCGAACCGGCCGATCGCGCTGGTGTCGCGTTTCGCCGAGGCGCGCAGCGTGCTCAGCGCCTCGACCCCGTCCGCGGTCAGCGGCGCGCCGGTGTTGGCGACCTCCAGCTGGCGGCCCGCGAGCACCAGGCGCACCCGCCCGGGCACGCCGGCGGCCACCGCCGCGTCGACCGCGTTCTGCAGCAGCTCCACGACGAGCCGGTCCCGGTAGGCGCCGAGGGCGGCGTCCTCCTCGGCGTTCGCGTCCTCGCGGAAGCGCGCGGGCGAGGCGGCCCAGGCGTCCAGCACCCGGCCGCGGATCGCCGCCGTCCCGAACGGGTCGGCCGAGTCGTCGGCAGGGCCGGGCGGGCCGCCCACCGGCTGGGCGGCGCCGGCCAGGCCGCCAGTCGGGTCAATCGCGTCGAGCGGCGTCGCTTCCACGTCTCCCATCCTTCCCCACCGACCGTCATCCGGAGTGTCGGGACTGTGCGTGAGTGTGCCGACGCGGCAGCTCGCGCCGTGCGCCGGGGCGGGTAACTGGCTGGTCACGCCCGGCTGGGGGTCCGGTTCCGGCAGGATGGCCCCGTGGTGGCGGGAACAGGCACAGGCGGCAGCGGGCCCGTCAGTGGCACCTCGGGTGGGGGCGTGCGCCGGGCCGGTAGCCGGTCGCGGCCGCGCCCCCGGCGGCCGGACGACCCGCGCCTGACCGAGGCGGTCACCCGGCAGTGGGAGCTCGTCGCCGAGCACGTGGCGGCGCTGC
>JADGHD010000362.1 GCA_019689615.1 Frankia sp.
TTAGGGGCCCCCCCCCACCCCGGCCGCCCCCCGGGGGGCCGCGGGGGGGGCCCCCGGCCGGGGGGCGGGGGCCTCGTCGTGCCCGGCCCCTGCCCCGAATGGCGATCGGCCAGGCCCGCTGGCAGCATGCCGCTCGCCGGTGCTCCGGGGCCGGCTTCGGGCCGTACGTGGACCGCGCCGGCGGCTGGCAGGCGCCCGTCGCGCTGGCTGAGTGGCTGCGGGGCGAGAACCAGCCGCAGCGGGCGGCGCTCTGAGCGGGCGGTGCCGCCCCCGCGCGCCGCTGGCGCTCCGGGCGCGTGGTGGGGAGGAAGCGTAGGTTTCGGACAGCACAGACTGTTTGAGACCGTTCCATGTGAGACGAGGAGTGCCGGGCATGGCTGGTCCGCACCTGACGCTGGCGCTGCCGACCTTCAGTGCCGACGACCCGGGCGGGTGGCAGCACCTGCGGGACCGGGCCAGGGCGGCCGACGAGGCCGGCTTCGACCGGGTGGTGTGCTCCGACCACGTCGTCTTCGGGGAGAACCTGGACGCCTACGGCAACCCGAAGATCGGCGGCTCGGCCGGCGGGCGCCAGCCGACCGGGCCCGACGGGCACTGGCTGGACCCGCTGACCACACTGACCTGGATCGCCGGCTTCACCGAGCGGGTGCGGCTGGGCACGAACATCCTGCTCGCGGCGCTGCGCCGGCCGGTGGTGCTGGCCAAGACGCTCGCCACCCTGGACGTGCTGTCCGGTGGCCGGGTCGACGTCGGCGTCGGCGTCGGCTGGCAGCGGGAGGAGTACGAAGCCGCCGGCCTGTCGTTCGAGGGCCGCGGCGCGCTGCTCGACCACACCCTCGCCGTCTGCCAGACGCTGTGGCGCGAGCAGCGGGCCAGCTACTCCGACGAGTTCCTCACCTTCGAGGCGATCCACCAGATGCCGAAGCCGCTACAGCCCGGCGGCGTGCCGATCTGGGTCAGCGGCACCGTCAACAAGCCGGCGGCCCGCCGGATCGCCCGGTTCGGCTCCGGCTGGATCCCCTGGGGCCCGGCCGCTGCCGACCTGCCGACCTGGCTGCCGCGGCTGAAGGAGCTGGTCGCCGAGGCCGGTGGCGACCCGACCGAACTGCAGGTGGCCGCCCAGCTACCGATGGTGCGCGAGAACGGCAGGTTCAACGTCGCCGCGACGATGGAGCGGGCGGCCGAGCTCGCCGCCGTCGGGGTCACCGACTTCCGTGGCGCCGTCCCGGTGCCGGACGACCCGGCGGGGCAGGTCGACGCGCTGCGCGCGGCCGTCGAGGCGTTCCGCGCCGCGACCGCCGGCATCACCACCACCGCCGGCTGACCCTCGCGCGCCTGGCGCGCCGGCCCGGCCCGGCGCGCCAGGGGGCCGTCAGAGCAGCTCGAGGATGGTCGCGTTGGCCTGGCCGCCGCCCTCGCACATGGTCTGCAGGCCGTAGCGGATGCCGTGGTCGCGCATGTGGTAGACGAGCGTGGTCATCAGGCGGGTGCCGGACGCGCCGAGCGGGTGGCCGATCGCGATCGCGCCGCCGTTGGGGTTCAGCGCCTTGGGGTCCGCGCCGATCTCGGCCAGCCAGGCCAGTGGGACCGGGGCGAACGCCTCGTTGACCTCGAACACCCCGATGTCGTCCAGCGTCAGTCCGGACCGGGCGAGCGCCTTTCGGGTGGCCGGGATCGGCGCGGTCAGCATGATGATCGGGTCGTCGCCGGCGAGCACGGCGGTGTGGATCCGGGCCATCGGGCGCAGGCCCAGCTCGGCCGCCCTCTCGCTGGTCGTCATCAGCACCGCGGACGCGCCGTCGGAGATCTGTGAGGAGTTGCCGGCGGTGATCACGCCGTCCTCCTTGAACGCTGTGCGCAGGCCGGCGAGGCCCTCGATGGTGCCGCCGCGGCGCACGCCCTCGTCCCGGCTGACCACCGTGCCGTCCGGCAACGACACCGGCGTGATCTGCTCGTCGAACGCGCCGGCGTCCTGGGCGGCCGCGGCCTTCTCGTGCGAGGCGAGGGAGAACTCGTCGCACTGCGTGCGGGAGAAGCCCCAGCGCTGCGCGATCATCTCGGCGCCCAGGCCCTGGTTCGGGAAGACCCCGTCGTAGCGGGCCAGGAAGCGCTCGCCGAACGGCACCTTGCCTGCCAGCGAGCTGCCCATCGGGACCCGCGACATCGACTCGACGCCGCCGGCGATGACGACGTCGTACTGCCCGGCGATCAGCCCGGCGGCGGCGAAGTGCACCGACTGCTGGGAGGAGCCGCACTGCCGGTCGACCGTCACGCCTGGCACGCTCTGCGGGAACCCGGCGGACAGCGCGGCGTTGCGGGCGATGTCGAAGGTCTGCTCACCGACCTGGCCGACGCAGCCCCAGATGACGTCGTCGATGACAGCCGGGTCGATACCCGCCCGCTCCACCAGGCTGGTCAGCACGTGCGCGGACAGGTCCGTCGGGTGCACCCCCGACAGCCCGCCGGCCCGCTTGCCAACCGGCGTCCGCGTCGCCGCCACGATCACCGCGTCGCGCATCTCGGGCCCTCCTCTCCGTCTCCGCTGGCGGCCGCGCCAGCGGGTGGCCAGTCAGCCGGTGGCGCAACCTGGCCACCGGCCCAGGTTAGCCACTTCGTCGGCCCGCCGTCCCGCGTCATCAGCGTCATCCGGCGATCCGGCCCGGTACAGCGACAAGCCCGAACCGGCCGGCTCGCCCCGGGGTGGGGCGGCTCGGGCCGGTTCGGGCTCGCTGGGACGGCTCGCGAGGCCTGGTCGGGAGCGTGCCGGGCCGGCGCGCCGTGGCCTGGCCCTACGACAGGACGATCGGGAGCTTCTCGAAGCCGCGGACGGTGCTGGTGTGCAGCTGCACCGCGTTCTCCCGGTCGACCTCGTAGGTCGGGAAGCGGCGCAGGGTCTCCTCGAGGCCGACCCGGCCCTCCAGCCGGGCGAGCCCCGCGCCGAGGCAGAAGTGGGCGCCGTGACCGAAGCTGATGTGGCCCTCGGGCTTGCGGTGGATGTCGTAGCGGTCCGGGTCGGGGTACCTGCGCTCGTCCCGGTTCCCGGAGCCGTTCAGCAGCAGCACGTTGGAGCCCGCCGGGATGGTGACGCCGTGCAGCTCGACGTCGCGCAGCAGGCGGCGGGCCTGCACCGGCGACGGCGCCTCGTAGCGCAGCGTCTCCTCGACGGCGTCGCGCACCAGCGCCGGATTGGCAGCGAGCTCCGCGCGCTGGTCCGGGTGCCTGGCCAGCAGCGAGACCGCCCAGCCGAGCAGCCGCGCCACGGTCTCGGTACCGGCGCTGACCAACAGGTTGGTGAACCGCGCCGCCTCCTGGGTGGTCAGCCTGCGGGTGCCCTCCTCGGTGGTGATCTCGGCCTCGGTCAGCGCGGTCATCATGTCGTCGCGCGGCCTGACCCGCCGGGCCTCGATCTGCTCCTCCCAGTAGGTGTGCAGCTTGATCTGGGCGGCGAAGGAGACGTCGTTGATCATCCCCTTCTCCGGGTCCAGGTAGAAGGTCTGGTCGATGGTCCTGCGGATCTCCTCCCGCTCGGCCGGGTCGACGCCGAACAGCTCGGAGATGACCTTCGAGGGCAGCTGCGCGGAGAACTCCTGCACGTAGTCGAAGCCGCCGCCGCCGATCTGCGGGTCGAGCATCTCGGCGCACAGCTCGCGGATGTGGTTCTCCAGCTTCGCGACCCGGCGCGGGGTGAATGCCCGGGAGACCAGTGCCCGCAGAACGGTGTGCCCCGGCGGGTCCATGAAGATGATCATGCCGGAGTCCATCGGCTCGGCGGTCATGATCTCCAGGACCGTGCCATATGCGGAGCTGTAGGTCTCGTGGTCGAGAAGGGCGTTGTCGACGTCGTCATACCGGGACAGTGCGAAGAAGTTGAACTTCTCGTTGTAGTAGACCGGCGCCTCGTCGCGCATCCGCCGCCAGACCGGGTACGGGTCGACATCGATCGTCTTGTCGTACGGGTCCCAATACAGTTCGGTCACGGCCGTGCCTTGCTCCCAGTGAAGTCGACAGGTGACGACGGGCACCCGTCCGCGGGCGGGCGCTCGCCGGCCGGGCCGGTGGCGGCTGGCCACGCCGACGTTTGTCCCAGCCGGGCCATGGTGAGCCACCTTCGTCCCAGGTGTTGTGGAAACTACATTCTCGCTACTCGCGAATCAAGTGATCGGTCCGGCCTGTCAGGGTCCGTCGTCCGCGATCAACGGTGGCGGCGGGAGTTTGATCAGCCTAGACTGACGTCGACGTCAATTTCTGCCCTAGGGAGGACCCCTTGGCCCAACGCCCAGTCGCCGAGGGTCTGTTCGACTGGCCGTCGCACGAGCCCAGGCTCATCGGCTCCCGCTGTGCGGACTGCGACCTGGTCGCCTTCCCGACGTACGACTACTGCCCGCGGTGCGGATCGACGGACGTGGCGGTCACCCGGCTGTCCCGGCGCGGCACCCTGTGGACCTGGACGCGGCAGTGGTTCCAGCCGAAGAACCCGCCGTACGCCGGCCGGGAGGCGCCGGCCGACTTCAAGCCGTTCGCGGTCGGCTACGTCGAGCTGCCCGAGGCCCGGATCGAGGCCCGCCTGGTTGGCGGCATCGACGAGCCGCTGGAGATCGGCATGCCGATGGAGCTCACCGTCGTCCCGTTCATGACCGACGAGGACGGCACCGAGGTGCTGACCTTCGCCTTCCGCCCCGTCGCCCCGGCCACTTCCGCAGCGGAGGCCTGAGCCATGGACAACAACGTCGCCATCATCGGTGTGGGCCGCACTCCCTTCGGCCGTTTCCCCGGGGTCTCCGCGGTCGAGATGGGCGCCAGGGCCATCCGCGCGGCCCTCGCCGACGCGGGCGTGGAGTGGAGGCAGATCCAGTTCGGTTTCGGCGGCAGCTACGAGGTCGACAACCCGGACACGGTCATCAACTATCTCGGGCTCACCGGCATCCCCATCACCGACGTCTACAACGGGTGCGCCACCGCGGCGAGCGCCCTGACCCAGGCGGCGAACACGATCCGCCTCGGCGAGTACGACCTGGGCATCGCGTTCGGCATGGACAAGCACCCGACCGGCGCGTTCGCCGCCGACCCGACGGGTTACGGGCTGCCGAGCTGGTACGGCGAGACCGGCCTGTTCCTGACGCCGAAGTTCTTCGCGATGAAGATCCAGCGGTACATGTACGACCACGGGATCACCCCGCGCACGCTGGCCAGGGCGGCGGCGAAGAACTACCGCAACGGCTCGGTCACACCGGAGGCGTTCCGGCGCACGCCGCTCACCGAGGAGCAGATCCTCGAGTCGCGGATGGTCAACGACCCGCTCACCCAGTACATGTTCTGCTCGCCGGACGAGGGCGCCGCCGCGGTCGTGCTCTGCCGCGCCGCCATCGCCCACCGGTTCACCGACCGGCCGATCTACCTGCGCGCCTCCGTGGTGCGGACCCGCCAGCTTGGCGCGTTCGAGGTGCACAGCCCCTGGCTGCCGCTGGAGCGCGCGGACGCGCCGACGGTCGCCGCGTCCAGGGCGGCCTACGAGATGGCCGGCATCGGCCCGGAGGACGTCGACGTCGCCCAGCTACAGGACACCGACGCCGGCGC
>JADGHD010000363.1 GCA_019689615.1 Frankia sp.
CTCGGAGATGTGTATATGTGACAGGTGCTGCCCGGCCGCCGAGCGGCTCCCGGCCGCCCCGGCTGTGGCCTTGGGCCGCGTCGCTGCCGCGCCCCCAGCAGCAGTGTGCCGCCGGTGTGGACGCGGCGTGGCTCGCTCGCGTTATTGGGCAGGGCGTGTGGCCCGATGTGCGCCGACCCGGGCGGTTCCCCCGGTCGCCCCGTCGGCCCGCCCACGGCCGCGCCGCTGGGCTGGCCTGGTGGGCTCCCGACGCCTGCGGCCGCCGGTCGACGGGGTGTGTGTGCTGGTTGCCGGTGCCGCGGCGAGCGGGCGGCCGGCCGGCCCATCGGGGTGACCGACGCCGCCGACGCCGCCGGGGACTGGCGGGTAGCGTCGGCGACGTGTCCCGAACGCCCAGCGCCAAGACCGACCTCGGGGTCGACCCGTTCGCCCGGGTCGCGGCCCTGCCCGGAGTCGAGGAGGCCGCGAACGCCGCCCGCTCCGCCGTGGACACGCTGCTGCGTCACCGGATACTGCGCAGGCGCAGCGCCGAGGTGACCGCGGAGGCGTCGCTGCGTTCCGCGCGGGCTGCGGCGGCGCTGGATGGCCACCCGACCGGGCTGGAGACGCTGCGGGAACGGCTGACCGCAGGCTCGGGCACCCTCGGCCCGGCCGACGCCGCGGGCGGGGGCCATGGCGACCGGGACCTGGCGGTGACGCTGGCCGCGGTGCGGCTGTACGCCGAGATCGGTGGCCTGTCCTCGGCGTGGGAGCGCGCGCCCCGGCAGGCGCTGGCGCGGATGCACACGCTGCTCGGCCGGGGGATCGTCCCGGACGATCGGCTCGGCCGGCCGCGGGCCGGGCAGGAGGCTGCCGACCCGCTCGGGCTCGGCCCGGCACCCGGCCCGGCCGAGCTCGCCGCGCGGCTGGACGGGCTGGTCAACCTGCTCCTGTCGAGGACCGCCGCCCCGGCGGTCGTGGTCGCCGCGATCACCCACGCCGAGTTGCTGGCCCTGCGCCCGTTCGGCGCCATGGACGGGGTGATCGCCCGGGCCGCGGCCCGACTGGTGCTGATCAGCCGCGGCGTCGACCCGAAGGCACTGACCGCGACCGACGTCGGCCACCTCGAGGCCGGGACGCCGGCCGACGGCGCGGATCCGGTGACGGTCGCGCCCTATCGGGAGGCGGCGGCCTGGTACGCGCGCGGCGGTGCCGACGGGGTCCGTGCCTGGCTGCTGCACTACGCGCGGGCGATCGAGCTGGGCGCCCGCGAGTCGCTCGCGGTCTGCGAGGCCCTGGCCCGGGCCTGACCCCACCGGCGCGTCCGCCGGGCAACCCTCCTCGGTAGCACATCAAGCCGCCTGTGGACGGCGGTCATCCACAGGCGGCCGGCGAGCGCATGGTGCTGCTCACCTCGCTGCCGCACCGAAGGGACGCGCGCCGTGCCCGCTGCCCTGCCGCCCGACCGCCCCACCGGTCGCTCCCCCGTGGCCCACGCCGCGCCGGCCTGGGCCACCGGTGCCGACGTCGGCTCCGGCACGATCGACGCGGCCGGCCCACCCGCCGTGGCCGCGCCACTGGTGGTCACCGAGTCGTTCGAGCTGCTCGACCCGCTGGTGCAGGCGGCCACGGCCGTCGGGCTCACCCCGTGGGTCGCGGCCGACGTGCCCACCGTCGCGGCCCACTGGGCGTCTGCCCCGTTCGTGCTGGTCGGTCCCGACCGGGCGGTCGTCTGCGCGGAGGCGAAGCTGCCGTCGCGCCCGCACGTCATCCTGATCACGCCGTCGGGCGGCGAACGCCAGCTCTGGCACACGGCAGCGCGGCTCGGCGCCGAGGAGGTCGTCGCACTGCCCGACGGCGGGCCACGGCTGGCCGAGCTGCTGCGCCGGGCGATGGAGCCGCGGCAGGCCGCCTGGGGGTGGGCGGCCGGCGCCGAGCTGGTGGGCGCTGGGCCGCTCGCGGCGGCCCTGGCCGATCCGGACGTCACGGACGTGCTGGTGAACGGGCCGGACGAGGTGTGGATCGACCGCGGTGCCGGGCTGGAACGGACCCATCTGCGGTTCGCCGACGACGAGGAGGTGCGCCGGCTGGCCGTCGGGCTCGCCGCGGCCGCCGGGCGGCGGCTCGATGCCGCGGCCCCGTTCACCGACGCCCTGCTGCCGGACGGCACCCGGCTGCACGCGGTGCTCGCCCCGACCGCGGCCGCCGGCACCTGCCTGTCGCTGCGGCGGCCCCGGCGGCGCCCGTTCACCCTGCCCCAGTTCGTCGCCAGTGCCGGGGCCCACCCCGCCCTCGCCGACCTGTTCGCCGCGCTGGTCGCGGCCCGGCTCGCGGTCGTGGTCACCGGCGGGACGGGCACCGGCAAGACGACGCTGCTCGCAGCGCTGCTCGCCGAGGTCGACCCGGCACAGCGGATCGTCCTCGTCGAGGACACCGCCGAGCTGGCGCTGCCGCGGGTCAACCTCGTGCGCCTGCAGGGCCGCCCACCCAACATCGAGGGCGCGGGCGAGATCACCCAGCGGGACCTGGTCCGCCAGGCGCTGCGGATGCGCCCGGACCGGCTGGTCGTCGGCGAGGTCCGCGGCCCCGAGGTGCTGGACCTGCTGGTCGCCTTCAACACGGGACATGAAGGCGGCTGCACAACCGTGCACGCGAACGCGGCCGGGGCGCTGCCGGCGCGGCTGGAGGCGCTGGGCTCGCTCGCCGGCCTGTCCCGGCCCGCGGTGCACAGCCACCTGGCGGCCGCCATCGACGTGGCCATCCACCTGCGCCGGGACAGCAGCGGCCGGCGCTGGATCGACACGGTGGGGGTGCTCTGCCGGGAGCCGGACGGGCTCGTGCGGGTCGAGCCGGCGCTGCTCACCCGGCCGGCGGGCGGCGGCCCGGGCGCGCCGTACCAGCGCCCACTTCCCGCCTCCGGCCTGCCCCGCCTGTGTGCCCTGCTCCACGACCGCGGGATCACCCCGCCGGCTTCCTGCTGGGCCCGGCCATGAGCGGGGAACGCGGCTCGCGGGCCGCCGCCGGGCTGGCGAGCGTCCGGTGGGCCGGCCGCCGGCCGGCGTGGCCGGTCAGCCTGGCGGTCGTGGCGGGCATCGCGGCCTGGGGCGGTGGTCTACTGGCCGCGCTGCTGGCCGCGACGGCGCTCGTGATCGCGCGGCGGGCGGCGCACCGGGCGGGGGCGGCGCCGCCGGCGGCCCGCGGGGGGGCCCCGGCGGGGGGCCGGCTGGCCGCCTTCGCCGCCGAGCTCGACGCCGGGGCCGACCCGTCGACCGCGCTGAGGACCGCCGCGGCGACGGTGTCCTGGCCGGCTCCTCGCCCAGGCCGGGCGGGCTCGCCCGGGCGCGGGGACGGCGAGTCACGCCGCGTCGGCGGCGAGCGTGGCCAGTCCGGGCGCCGCCCGTCGGACCCGGCCGGGGCACGGCCCACGCCGGGCGTCCGGCCCGGGCTCCAGCCGCCCTGGCCGGACACGCTGGTCGCCGCGCTGACGGCCGAAAGCGACCCGACCGGCCTGCTGCGTCGCTCTCCCGTGTTGCGCGAGCTGCGCGCGGCGCTGCTGGTCTGCCAGGACAGCGGGGCCCGGCTCGCTGAGGTCGCCACCCGGCTGGCCGGGCAGGCCCGGGCGGACCGCCAGCGGGTCGCCGAGCTGGCCGCCGCGCTCGCCGGGCCCCGGGCGTCGGGACGGTTGGTGGCCGGCCTGCCGGTGGTGGGCGTGGCGCTCGCCGCCCTGCTCGGCGCCGACCCGGTGCAGGTCCTGCTGCACACCCCCGTCGGTTCGGCCTGCCTGGTCGCGGGCGTGCTGCTGGACCTGCTCGGCCTGCGCTGGCTGCGTTGGATCAGCGACCGGGCAGCGGGCAGGGCCCACCCGCCGCTGGCCGAGCCGACCCGAGCGGCGTCCGGCGCCGACGCCTGCCGCGCGCACCTCGCCGCGGCGGTCGGGTGGGCGTCGCCCACGGCGCCCGATGAGCCGCCAGGCCAGGGCAGCCGGCGCCCGGCAGCGGCCCGGTGGTTCGCCCGGCCGCTGCCAGGACGACCTGCCCCGCCAGCTGGCCTGGCCGACCAGCCGGGCGCTGCCCGTCGGCCGGCTGGCCGGTCGCGGCCGGCGCGGGCGCGAAGCGTCCTGCCGCCCACGGTGGGGCTTGCGGCCGCGGCGGTCATGGCGGCGGCGACGGGCGTGCTCCTGGGCGGCGGTCAGGCCGGGCTCGCGGTGCCGGCGGCGGTGGCCGCGGTCGCACTGCTGGCCGGGGTGCTGGCCCGGTCCGACCCAGGCCGCGAGCGTCGGGCCCGGCTGCTCGGCGAGCTGCCGATGGCGCTCGATCTGGTGGCCGCCTGCCTGGCGGCCGGGGCGCCGGTGCCGGGCGCGCTGGCGACGACGGCGGCCGGTGTCGGCGGGCCGCTCGGCGACGAGCTGACCGCGATGGCACACCAGCTGGCGCGTGGCGTGCCGGTGGCCACGGCAGCCGCCGGCCTGCTGGCCGCCGCCACCCCGCTACCGCCACCAAGGCCGGTGGTCGCGCTGCGCCGGCTCGTGCTCGGTGCGCCCGCGGCCGGCGCCGGGCAGCGGGCGCTGCTGGCGGCCGTCCGCGCGCTCGACCGGACCGAGGCAAGCGGCGCCCGGCTGGCCGACACGCTGCGGCGGATCGCCGACCGGGCCAGGGAGCAGGCCCACGCCGAGGCGATCGCGGCCGCCCGGCGGGCCGGCGTGGCGGCGGTGGTCCCCCTCGGCCTGTGCTTCCTGCCGGCATTCCTGCTGATCGGTGTCGTCCCGGCCGTCGTCGGCATCCTGGGCGGCCTGCTCACGGCCTGACCACACCCACCGTCCACGTCCGCCACGACGGCAGAAGGAGAGCCCATGACCCAGCCCTCGAGGCCAGCGGCCACCGGCCGGACCGGCCGGCAGCGACCACCGCGGCCACGGCCCACGAGCCCACCTGCCTGCCGCGACCTGGGCATGTCGACGGCCGAGTACGCGGTGGGCACGGTCGCCGCGGTCGCGTTCGCCGGTGGGCTGTACGCGGTCATCTCCAGCTCCGCCACTCGGGAGATGATCGAGTCGGTCGTCCGCCAGGCGCTGACCCTGCCCTTCTGAGATCCGCGGCCACGCCATGACACGGAAGCGCCCACGGCGGCCGGATGACCACGGCCAGGCGACCGCGGAGCTGGTGATGGGCCTGCCGGCGATGACCGCGGTCGTCGGTCTGGTGCTCTGGCTGCTCGCGGCCGCCAACGCCCAGGCGCGGGCGGACGAGGCCGCCCGGATCGGCGCCAGGGCGGCGGCCCGCGGCGACAGTGACGAGCTGGCCGCGGCCTGGGCGCGGGCCGCGGCCCCGGCCGGCACGCGCGTCACCATCGACCGACGCGGCGACCGGGTCCTGGTCCGCGTCGAGGTCACCTACCTGCCGGGCTCACCGTTGCGCTTCGCGCTGGCCGGGACAGCGACAGCCCCGGCCGAGCCCACCGACTGGCCGCTCGCCGCCGACGGTCCGCCCACCTGCACCGCCCCGGACCGCGCCGGCCCCGCCGATCCCGTGGGCTGCGACCCCGCACCCGCCCCGCCGGCCGC
>JADGHD010000364.1 GCA_019689615.1 Frankia sp.
TGACTCTTTATAACCCCCCCCCTGCGGGGCCGCGCCGGGGGGTAAGGCGGGAGCGGCCCGTTCGGCTGTGCGGCGCCCGTTCGGCTGTGCGGCGCCTGGTGCGGCGGCTTGGTGCCGCCGGCCCGCGGCGCCCGGCCGGGCTGACCGGCGCCGCGAGCGCGCATGGCCCGGCTAGGCGTCCGCGGGGCGCTTCTTGCCCAGCAGCTTGCGGCCCAGCATGGCCAGCGGGTCGTAGGAGGCGTTCACGACCCGTTCCTTCAGCGGGATGATCCCGTTGTCGGTGATCTTGATGTGCTCCGGGCAGACCTCGGTGCAGCACTTGGTGATGTTGCAGTACCCGATGCCGGCCTGCGCCCGCAGCAGCTCCCGCCGGTCGTTGGTGTCCAGCGGGTGCATCTCGAGCTCCGCGTAGCGGATCATCAGCCGCGGCCCGGCGAACGCCTGCTTGTTGTCCTCGTGGTCCCGGATCACGTGGCAGACGTTCTGGCACATGAAGCACTCGATGCACTTGCGGAACTCCTGGACGCGGTCCACGTCCACCTGCTGCATCCGGTGGTGGCCGTCCTCGCCCTGCGGCTTGCCCGGGGCGAACGTCGGCACCTCCTCCGCCTTCACGTAGTTGAACGTCACGTCGGTGACCAGGTCCCGGACGATCGGGAACGTGCGCAGCGGCGTGATCGTGATGGTCTCGCCGGGCTCGAACATGTTCAGCCGGGTCATGCACATCAGCCGCGGCTTGCCGTTCACCTCGGCCGAGCACGACCCGCACTTGCCGGCCTTGCAGTTCCACCTGACCGCCAGGTCGTTGGCCTGGGTCGCCTGCAGGCGGTGGACCGCGTCGAGGACGACCATGCCCTCCTCGACCTCGACGGTGAAGTCCGCCAGCTCGCCGCCGTCGGCGTCACCGCGCCACACCCGCAGATGAAGTGGGTAGCCCATGCGGCCATTCCCTCCTGTTTCCTGGGTTCCCCGCGGGTCACTCGAACAGCGCGGCGAGCTCGGGCGGCATGGCCGGCAGCGGCTCCGCGGTCAGCTCGAGCTGCCCGTCCCGCAGCCGTAGCACGTGATTGATCTTCGCGAATTCCGGGTCCGGGTTCGGAAAGTCGTCGCGGGTGTGCCCGCCACGGCTCTCCTTGCGGGCCAGCGCCGCCGTCGCCACGCATTCGGCGACCAGCAGCATCGAGTTCAGGTCGAGCGCGAGGTGCCAGCCGGGGTTGTACTGGCGGTGCCCCTCGACGGCGACCCTGCTGGCCCGTTCCCGAAGCTGGGCGATTTCCTTCTGCGCCCGCAGCAGCTCCGGCTCGGTGCGGATGATGCCGACCAGCGACTGCATCACCGCCTGCAGCTCGGTCTGCAGCTGGTAGGGGTTCTCCGCGCCCTCGGCGCCGAACCGCTCGAACGGCGCGAGCGCCGCCGCCGTCGTCTCGGCGATCTGCTCCTCGCTGGCCTTCGGCCGCTCGTCGCCCGGGATCTTCCCGGCGTAGGCCGCGGCGGCCACACCCGCCCGGCGGCCGAAAACCACCAGGTCGGACAGTGAGTTGCCGCCGAGGCGGTTCGAGCCGTGCAGCCCGGCGGCGCATTCCCCGGCGGCGTAGAGCCCGGGAATGGTGGCGGCGGCGGTGTCCGGGTCGACCTTGATCCCGCCCATCACGTAGTGACAGGTCGGGCCGACCTCCATCGGCTCCCTGGTGATGTCGACGTCGGCCAGCTCCTTGAACTGGTGGTACATCGACGGCAGCCGGCGGCGGATGTACTCGGGGTCGCGGCGGCTGGCGATGTCGAGGTACACCCCGCCGTGCGGCGAGCCGCGGCCGGCCTTCACCTCGGCGTTGATGGCGCGGGCGACCTCGTCGCGCGGGAGCAGCTCCGGTGGGCGGCGGGCGGTCTTCTTGTCGGTGTACCAGCGGTCCGCCTCCTCCTCGGTGTCCGCCGTGTCCGCGGCGAACACCTCGGGGATGTAGTCGAACATGAACCGGCGGCCCTCGGAGTTGCGCAGCACGCCGCCGTCACCGCGCACGCCCTCGGTGACCAGGATGCCCTTGACCGACGGCGGCCAGACCATTCCGGTGGGGTGGAACTGGACGAACTCCATGTCCATCAGCGCGGCGCCGGCCCGCAGCGCGAGCGCCTGGCCGTCGCCGGTGTACTCCCAGGAGTTCGACGTCACCTGCCAGGACTTGCCGATCCCGCCGGTGGCCAGGACGACCGCCGGGGCGTCGAACCGGACGAACGTGCCGGTCTCGCGCCAGTAGGCGAACACGCCGGCGATCCGCTGGCCGGCGGTCTCCGGGTCGGGCGCGGTCAGCAGCCGCTGGACCGTGCACTCCATGTAGACGTCGATCTTCAGGGCGACGACCCGGTTCTGCAGGGTGCGGATCAGCTCCAGGCCGGTCCGGTCACCGACGTGCGCGAGCGGGGGTTCCGGGTGGCCGCCGACGTCGCGCTGCAGGATCCGGCCGTCGGGCGTGCGGTCGAAGACCGCGCCCCACTCCTCGAGCTCCCACACCCGGTCCGGCGCCTCCTGGGCGTGGATCTGGGCCATCCGCCACTGGTTGAGCATCTTCCCGCCACGCATCGTGTCGCGGAAGTGCACCTTCCAGTTGTCCTCCGGCCACACGTTGCCCATGGCGGCGGCCATGCCCCCCTCCGCCATGACCGTGTGCGCCTTGCCCAACAGGCTCTTGCAGACGATGGCGACCCTGGCGCCCTCGTCGTGGGCCGCGATCGCGGCGCGCAGCCCGGCACCGCCGGCACCCACGACAACGACGTCGTAGCTGTGTGTCTCGGCTGTCACGGGTTTCCTTCTTTCACGAGGCTCAGCTGTTTCGCGAGGCTGGCCTGGCCGGTCGGCCAACGCGGCCGTCCGTCCGCCCCGCCCGGTCGGTGGTGGGCTAGGCGATCCAGTGCGGATCGGAGATGTGGCCGGCGGCCACGAGCCAGATGTAGAAGTCGGCGATCATGATCCAGACCAGGCTCGCCCAGGCGAAGATCATGTGATTGCGGTTGAGGACCGACAGCCGGGCCCAGACCCGGCGCCGCAGCGGTGCCCTGGACAGCCGCTTGAGCCCGCCGCCGCACAGGTGGCGGCAGGAGTGGCAGGACAGGGTGTACAGCCAGATCAGCACCGCGTTCACGACGAGCACCGCCGTGCCCACCCCGATGCCGAACCGGCCGTCGTGGATGAACCCGAGAACCGCGTCGTAGGTCAGCAGACCGGCGAAGATCAGTGCGATGTAGAAGAAGTAGCGGTGGATGTTCTGCAGGATCAGCGGGAACTTCGTCTCGCCCGAGTACCGGCGGCGGGCGTCCGGGACCGCGCAGGCCGGCGGGGCCCACCAGAAGGCGCGGTAGTAGGCCTTCCGGTAGTAGTAGCAGGTCACCCGGAAGCCGAGCGGGAACGCCAGGATCAACAGCGCCGGGGACGCCGGCGAGATGTCGCCGAAGATGTGCGGCGTGGCGTCGTCCACGCAGTTGTCGGTGAGACAGGGCGAGTAGAACGGCGACAGGTACGGCTCGTGGAAGTAGTTCCCGTTGCGGAAGGCCGCCCACAGGCCGTAGGCGGTGAAGCCGACGAGCACAACCACCGTGATCACCGGCTCTATCCACCACTTGTCCCGGCGCAGCGACGGGCGGCCGACGGCAGCGCGCGGCGCTCCTGCCGGACGCGCGGCCGCCGCCGCGGTGGGCCCTGGGCGTGTCTGAACGGGCATGGGCATGTTCTCCCGGTAGTGGCCGACGTGGCTCCGTGTGCTGCACATCACGGATCCACGGCGCAGTCTGGCCCAACCGGCCGTGGAAGGCCAGAGTTTCCAGGAACGGGTTCTCGTTTACCGGGAGGTTGCCGCGGGTTGTCGTGCCACCGGAGGGTGGATGGCCTACTGACGGCCGGCGGGCGTTGCGGTAAGGTTGTCGGCCCGCGCCCGGCCGGTGCGCCGGCGGGTCACCGCCTCGTCGTCCTGGCTCCTTCTGGCGTTCCCGCAAGCGTCTCTACCTGGACATTTCGGACTGCAAGCCTGCCTGTCGTCCCGAAGGCCGACAGGAGGGCTTCATGGCAATCAATCGTCGTCACGTCCTGGGCGGCGGCGCCGCCACGCTTGGCTTCGTCATGACCGGCGCCATCGGCTCCGTCTTCGGCGGTACCGCCAATGCGACCGGGTTCGGCGGCGGGCACGGGTCGCACGGGCGCGGGCCGCGGTTCACCGGCTACGGCGACCTCATCCCCGACCCCGCCGGCATCGCCGACCTGCCCCGGGGCTTCCGCTACAAGGTGCTCTCGGCCAAGGGGGACAAGCTCAGCGACGGCGGCACGGTCCCGGCCGGCCACGACGGCATGGCCGCGTTCGCCGCCGGCCGCAACACCGCGCTGGTGCGCAACCACGAGCTGACCCACGACGACACCTACCCGGTGCCGAAGCGGGAGCGGATCACCTACGACCCGGGCGCCGACGGCGGCTGCACCACGCTGCTGGTCACCGGCGACCGGCTGGTGTGGCACGCGCCGAGCATCGCCGGGACGGTGCGTAACTGCGCCGGCGGCCCTACCCCCTGGGGCACCTGGCTGACCTGCGAGGAGACCGAGCTCACCCCGAAGGACGACGCGAAGCTGACCAAGCGGCACGGCTACGTGTTCGAGATCGACCCGGCCGGCCGCCTCAGGCGCGACACCGAGCCGGTGCCGCTCACCGCGCTCGGCCGGTTCGCCCACGAGGCGACCGCCACCGACCCGCGGACCGGGATCGTCTACCTCACCGAGGACGCCGCCGAACCGGACGGGCTGCTCTACCGCTTCCTGCCGAAGCGGCCGCTGGGCGGCCCCGGCAGCCTGCGGGCCGGTGGCACGCTGCAGGCCCTGTCCGCCGGCGGCCTGGCCAACCTGGGCCAGGTCAGCCAGCTCGGCACGAAGCTGCGGGTGAAGTGGGTCGACGTGCCGGACCCGGACGCCACGACCACCTCGGTGCGCGCCCAGTTCGCCGCCGGCGCCGTCTCGGGCATCCCGAAGTGCGAGGGCATCTACCACTCCGGTGGCGTCATCTACGTCGTGTCCAGCTACGCCGGCGGCCGGGACGCCAACGGCAACCACAGCCTGCACGAGGGCCAGGTGTGGAAGCTCGACCCGAGAAACCAGACGTTCGAGCTGGTGCTGCGGTTCGCCCCGGACAGCCCGTTCGACGGGCCGGACAACATCGCCCTGTCCTCCTGGGGCCGGATCGTGCTGTGCGAGGACGGCGACGACGAGAACTACCTGGTCGTGGTCGGCGACGACGGCAAGCCCTACCCGCTGGCCCGCTCGGTGAGCCAGTCGGAGTGGGCCGGCGCGACGTTCTCCCCGGACGGCAAGTGGCTCTACGCCAACATCCAGGGTGACGGCCGCACCCTGGCCATCACCGGCCCCTGGCGCTAGCCCGCCCGGTGCTGCGCCCGGTCCGAGGGCGAAGCGCCCCACTGCCGGCGTGACGGCACCCGGCGCCCGCCACCCGCGGCTCGCGTCCGCGGGTCTGTCTCTTATAAACATCAGACGCTGCCGACGAAGG
>JADGHD010000365.1 GCA_019689615.1 Frankia sp.
GCCCCGGCTCGCCGACCATCCCGCCGTGCCCGCCCCGCGCTGGCTGCTCGACCTGTCCTGGCTGCTCGACCTGTCCGGGGTGCTCGACCTGTCCGGGGTGCCCGGACCGCGCCTGCCCGGGCTGCTCGGACCGCGCCTGTCCGGGCTGCTCGGACCACGCCTGCCCGGGGCGCCCGGACCGCGCCGGCTGGTCGGCCTGTCCGGTGTGCCGCGCCTGCGCCGGCCGCGGCGCCTGTTCCCGCTGGGCGAAGGAGTGCTCCCGCGCCGCGTGCTGGCTGTTCCGCCCGGACGACCACCGGCGTGCCAGGCCGAGCGAACGGCGCCACAGTGACCGGCCGCGCGCCGGGTCGAGCCGCGGGCGCTGCTCGGTCTCCACGCGCCGGCCTCCTTCGACTACTTCTGATGTTTCGCGTGGGCGGCGTGCCGGCCCGGTCCTCGCCCGCCGTCGCGGCAGAATCGTCGCAGCCCTCCGGCTGTCACGCCGGTGTCGGGACCGAGTTCGTCGTATGCGCGACAGCCTGAACGCTCCGTGCGCTTCCCACTCTCTTTCCTGAGAAAGTCCCGGTGATACTGGCAGCACCGTCGCATGGTGGTGCCAGCACCACCAACAAGCCTGCTACCGGGGGATCCGTGGGACTGACCGCCGGTGGCGGCGCAATATAGCAGCCCCCGCAAAGGGCCGGCCCAGGTCGGGGATGTCCGCGGACCGACAATGCCGGAGCTGGCTTTCTCGCGATTTTCCCAGGCATCGTTGTCAGCAACGAATAACGGCAGTTATCGCGCTGTCGACCGGGATGTCGCGGAGGAGAAACGGTGAGGGGCATCGGGTGGGGCAGGCGGCTGGGACGGGCTGGGTGCGCCGGCCTGGCCGCGGTGGTGCTGGCCGTCGGGGTCGCGGCCTGCGACGGCAAGTCGGGCTCGGGCACGGGCTCGGGGAAGACGACCATCGGGAAGACCCGTCCCGACTCCGACGGCCCGAGCTCCGGCGTCGGTGGCAACCCGTCCGCGTCGCCGACGCCGAGCCAGCTGCGCGCCGCGGACTTCGTGCTCACCGCCGGCCCGGCGACGGCGGGCTTCACCGGCGCGCCCGGTAGCCCGTCCGACGACGGCGACGACAGCGCCCGGATCGCGGCCGCCGAGTGCGTCGGCGTCGACTACGTTCCGGCGCAGGAGACCGACCGCGCCGCCGGGGACACCTTCGTCAGCCGCGAGGACCAGCTGGTCCAGGTCAGCAGCGAGGCGAAGATCCTGCCCGCGTCCGATGTCGCGATCAGTGCCCAAATCGTTACCGACCCCGCGTTCGGCGACTGCTTCTGGCAGCAGCTCGAGAACACGTTGGCGAGCGCCGCGGACGACCGCGTGGAGTACGAGATCGTCGCCGTCGAGACGCCGCCCGCGCCGGACGGTGCGACCGCGCTCATCCGCGTCTCGCTGGGGATCACCGACGACACCGGCACCTATGGCTTCGTCCTCGACACCATCTACTTCTACGTCGGCCAGGTCGCCGTCCAGCTCCAGTACCAGAACGTGGGCAACATCCCGCCGGCCGACGTCGAGCAGGCGATGGTCGACCAGATCGCCGGCAAGCTCGCCGCGCAGTAGCGCCCGCGTCGACGCGTGCCGTCCGGCCCGGGGTCCTGCCCCCTCCTTCTGGGCCGGCCGGCGGCCCGGCGAGGCGCTGGCTCAGCGGCAGTCAGGGACCCGGCCACCAGGTGCGGTGGCCGGGTCCTTAGGCTGCCAGCGGGAGGCGGTCTGGGCGGTTTGCCGGGACATCGGCGAGCGCGCCTGGCGGAGCAGGGGAAGCTGAGGGAGCAACGCATGCGGTCGACACTGGGCGGGGTGCGCGCGCGACGGGCCCGGGTGGCCACGGCCGCGCTGGCCGGTTCGCTCGCGCTGGCCGGATGCGGGCTGCTCGGCTCGGACGACGAGGAGCCGGCCGCGTCACCGGCGGCCACCACCACGCCCCCGGCCGTGGCGCAGCCGGTGGAGACGACGACGCCCGCCGCGGCCCCGCCGCGGGCGGCCGACTACATCCTGACCGCCGCGAACCTCACCGGGTTCGCCCCGAGCGGCGCGCCGGGCGACGGGCTGGCGCCGTTCGGCGAGCTGGCCGCGTGCCTGGGCATCTCCGGCACGGACGTGGCCGACGGCTCGACCGACCGGGCCGAGAGCGAGCGGCTGACCAGCCAGGCCTCCGGCGTGGTCGTCTGGTCGGCCGCGCAGGTCGTGCCGCCGGCCCAGCTCGAGCGGGACAGTGGGCTGCTGCGCCACCCGCGCTTCCAGGACTGCGCAGCCCAGGCGGCCCTCGCCGATGCCGTGTACGACATCGAGTCGCGGTACGGGGCCGGTTCCGTGCTCGACAACGAGGTCGTGACCCGCGAGACCACGGTCCCCGCCGGCGCGCTCGGGCGCACCTCGGTCGTCGTGCTCGCGGGCGTGGCCGGCGCTGGCCAGGTCGAGCGGTTCTACGAGACGATCTACCTCGGGTCCGGCCAGGTGGCCGCGCAGCTGCACCTGGCCGGGGAGATCGAGCCGCCAGGCGAGGAGCTCGTCGCCACGGCCGTGAGCCAGCTGACCCAGAAGCTCAGCCAGCAGTAGCGGCACGGCCCCCGCGCGCCGGCCGTCTCGGTGACCACGCGAGGGCGCGGGGCGTGCCCGGCTGGCCACGTTCGCCGATGGCCCCGTCGATGGCAGGAGATGAGGCGTTGACCGCACACCAGGCGCGTCGGAGGCGGCGGCCGCCGCTGGCCGGCGCGCTCGCCGTCGCCGTCGCGGTGCTGCTCGCCGGCTGCGGTGGTGGCGACGGCGAGAAGTCCGCCAACGGGCCGGTCAAGCGCCCCCGCCAGCAGGCCGGCGCGCCGGGCCCGTCGGGCTCGCCGCCGCCGGGGGAGCGCCTCGAGCTGGTCGCGGACAACTTCGTGCTCACCGCTGGCCCGGAGACCGCCGGGTTCGCGTCGCGGTCCAGGTCGGCTGACGACTACGTCGACACCGTCGACCAGGAGTTCGCCGACTGCCTCGGGGTCGAGATCGCGGATCTGGCGGACGTCTCGACCGAGACCGCGTTCGGCGACGAGTTCACCGACAGCAGCGGTCTGACCCTGGCCTCCGTGGCCGCCATGGTCCCCGCCGGCACGGTGGAGCGGGACCGGCGGATCCTGGCCCTGCCCGACTACCCGCGCTGCCTGGCCGAGTCGGCGGTGCGGGCCTCCGTCGCCGCGGGCCTGCCGACGGAGCTGGTGTCGGCGCAGCGCGGTCCCGAGCTGCCCGGCGTCATGGCCAGCGTCTCGATGGTCCTCCGGGTCGTTGTCAGCCTGCCGGACGGGGGCGACGGCCGGCCCGGCGGTGACGACGGCGCGGTCCCGGTCGGCTACGGCCGCCCGGCCGCTGGCCGGGCGATCAGCACGCTGCTCTACTACGACCAGTACTTCGTCGCCCAGGACGAGGTCGAGACGACGGTGCACGTCACCTCGTACGGGCTGGCGGCGGACGAGACACTGGTCCGCCCGGCCGTCGCCCAGGTCGTCGACAAGGTCTCCCGCCAGGCCTGACCGTCGGCGTGGCTGGCCGCTGGCCGGCCGCGAGGTCGTGCGCGGCCGGTGAACGGCAGCGGTGGGCCCGCCAGGGCGGTCAGCCGGTAGGCGTGCCCGCCCGGGCAGCCCAGGCGGTGGCGATCGCCGCGGCGACGGCCGCGTTGTTGCGCACGACCGCGATGTTGACCTCCAGGCTCGCCCCGCCGGTCTCCCGGTGGAAGGCGGCCAGCAGGTAGGGGGTGACGTCCTTGCCGCGCAGGCCCTCGCGGCTGGCCGCGGCGAGCGCCTGCCCGAGCACCCGGTCGTGCAGGTCGCGGTCGAGCGCGTCGGCGGCGGCCACCGGGTTGGCGACGACGAGCGCGCCCGGCAGGCCGAGCCGGGTGGCGGCCGCCATCATCGCGGCGACCTGGTCGGCGTCCTCCACCCGCCAGTCCAGGGCGAACCCGGTGGTCGGCAGGTAGAAGCCGGGGAAGTCGCCGGTGCGCCAGCCGACCACGGTCACCCCGAGGGTCTCCAGCCGCTCCAGGGTCGCGCCCACGTCGAGGATCGACTTCACGCCGGCGCAGACGACGGTCACCGGCGTGGCGGCGAGCACCGGCAGGTCAGCGGACTCGTCGTAGCTCGGCCCGCCGTCGGCGGCGCCCCGGTGCACTCCGCCGAGCCCGCCGGTGGCGAACACCCGGATCCCGGCCTTCGCCGCCAGCCACGCGGTCGAGGCGACCGTGGTCGCGCCGGTGGCCCCGAGCGCGCAGGCCGGCGCGAGGTCGCGGGTGGACAGCTTGCGGATCGCCGGGTCGCCGGAGGTGATCCGCTCGAGCGCGGCGTCGTCCAGCCCCACCGTCGGCCGCCCGTCCAGCACGGCGATCGTCGCCGGCACCGCGCCGAGCTCGCGGACCAGCTGCTCCAGCCCGGCGCCCACGGCCCGGTTGCGCGGCCGCGGCAGCCCGTGCGCGAGCAGCGTGGACTCCAGCGCCACCACCGGCCGCCCGGCCGCCACCGCGGCCAGCACCTCGTCCGACACCACCAGCTCCGGCAGCTCTGGCAGGTCCGGGATGGCTGGCGGCGGCGGGGTGGCGAGGCTGCCCGTGGCCCCGGCGGGGGACCCGGCGACCGGGGCAGGTGGCTGGATGCTGGGGCGCATGCCCCGACGATAAGAGTCGACGGTCCGGGTCCCGTTTCCGGAGGGCGAATCGTCCCGGATTCCACGCTTCGTGACCGAACCGGGCGTCATCGCGTCCACGCTGGGTAGGTGGACTGCATGCGTGGGCCGTTCGCGAGGCTCCGGCGCGCGCTGCCGGAGAGGGGCAAGCAGCAGCGGTCAGCCGAGGCCAAACGCATCGGCCTCGGGCTGCCGCCGGATATCGATGCGTGCCTGTTCGACCTGGACGGGGTGCTGACCAGTACGGCGCGGGTGCACGCCGAGGCCTGGAAGGAGATGTTCGACGGCTTCCTGGAGAACTGGGCGCTGCGGTCCGGCGAGCCAGAGGAGCCGTTCGACATCGAGCGGGACTACAACCGCTACGTGGACGGCAAGCCGCGTCTCGACGGTGTGCGGTCGTTCCTCGACTCGCGCGGGATCCACCTGCCGGAGGGCGCGCCGGACGACCCGCCGAGCGGGCTGACCGTGAACGCCCTGGGCAACCGGAAGAACTTCCTGGTCCTGGCCAAGATCGCCCAAGGCGGCGTGCACGCCTACCCGGACGCTCTCCGCTACCTGCTGGCGTGCGTGGCGGCCGGCAGGCCACGGGCGCTGGTCTCGTCGAGCGCGAACGCCGTCGAGGTGATCAGGGTCGCCGGGATCGCCGACCTCCTGCCGGTGCGGATCGACGGGAACACGGTCGCCGAGCGCGGCCTGGCCGGCAAACCCGCGCCGGACATGTTCCTGGCGGCGGCGCACGAGCTCGGCGTCCTGCCCGGCCGCGCCGCGGTGTTCGAGGACGCCGAGGCCGGCGTCGGGGGCGCGGGGGGGGGGGGGGGGGGGGGGGTGGGGGGGGGG